>JANLID010000104.1 GCA_024654105.1 Gallionella sp.
CTTTTTATCGGTCTTGGCCAGCGATGCCACATAGTTGGCTACGTGCCAGCGCTCCTCGACAGAAAGTTTCTTTTTGCTGCCGGGATCGGCGAAGGATGGCATCTCGGTGCCATCCTTCGCCGATCCCGGCAGCAAAAAGAAACATTCTGTCGAGGAGCGCTGGCACGTAGCCAACTATGTGGCATCGCTGGCCAAGACCGATAAAAAGGTTAATGCGGAAAACACCGTGGTCAAGGCGGATATGTTAGAGGGCGAATTGCCCAATACTCCGGATGACGAGCGCTGGGAAGGATCTACACCGACCACCTTTATTCTGGTTCCGCAGATTATCGGTCAGGAGCGTTTTTTCAGGCCGTCCAATGACACCATCACCGTGCGGGCCATGTATAACGACAAAATGGTTGCGATGCTGCTGGAGTGGGATGATCGTACCAAGAGTATTCCCGGAGACGGCGATGCGGAGAAGCTTGCCGATGCGCCTATCGCGGAAGATGGTGTTGCGGTGCAGTTGCCCGTCGTGATTCCGAAAGAAATGCAAAAACCCTATTTTGGCATGGGTGATGCGGCCAATCCGGTGAATATCTGGCATTGGAAGAGCGGCACAACCAGCGCACCGGAAACGATCAATCTTCTCAGCAGCAAAGGCTTCAAGGAGATCGAGAAGCGCGATGCGGCTGGAGTCGGGCTCTTGTCGAAGGCGAGTTATAGCGATGGAACCTGGAAGGTGGTGATTTCCCGGCCACTCACTACATCTGCAACGGACAAGGATATACAGTTCGTCGAGGGCAAGTTCATTCCGGTTGCATTCGCCGCCTGGGATGGCAGTAATTTCAGCGAAAAGGGTTCGAAGCACACCATGACCACCTGGTACTGGATGTTGTTAAAACCGGCAACCGGCTCCAAACCGCTCGTGATGGCATTGGTGATTGCGCTGTTGTTTGTGGGTGGTTTGCTCTGGTGGGCACGCAGTGCTGGCCAGGCTACCGGCTCCAAAGGTTCTGAAAAGAAATGAGCGTCATGGTTGAAGCCGAGTTCAGCAACAGGGGCGTAAAGACCAGGTTATTGGGCTTTATTCTGATGTTGCTGGGCGTATTGGACAGCTTGCTGACCTTACGCGGCGGAGTACCAGCTTATGAGTTTCTCATGCTGATTGTTTTGGGGGCGGTTGTGTTTGCCATAGGCGCAGTTCGTGGCGGGCAGAAATCTGGCGAAGCCTAGCCGCCAGAAATTTCTGGCACAGTGCGCCACAATTAGTGTTGCTTTCCGAATGGCCGTTCATGGTGAGTAGTCGAAACTATGAATGGCCATTTTATTGTGTGCGCCTCTATCCAAAATAATCCCTGGCAATGCGCGCAAAAAACAAAATAAGTTGTAGATCGTGTTTCAACCCGACACTTCATGCATGGCACGACAGTAGGGTGCGTTTCACGCACCCTACATAATTACAAAAGTTGCACTTCAGAGTTGAATCCGCCGATCATTCTGGATTAACGATATCCACTGCAAAATTTGTTCTTGTTTTTTGATTTAGATCAAACACGCGTGGGGCGTGTGATGTAATTATCCGCATGAGACTGCGTCAAAATGTCACATGTGTCAGAACGCCGCAGGGCGGTAGTGATGGGGTGTTTGGCA
>JANLID010000221.1 GCA_024654105.1 Gallionella sp.
CTGATCGCCGTGATCGAACCTTATTACCCCAAGAGCGGCAGGCGAGGCAGGCCGCCGATTGGACTGGAGCGGACACTGCGCATGTACTTTGCGCAACAAAATGGTATGGGCTGGCCGATGAAGCGGTAGAGGATGCGCTCTATGACAGCCAGGCGCTGCGCAACTTTTGCAGCATCAATCCTGCTTAAATGTAAGCATTCAGGCGACAACTAGCTTGAAAATTTCCGTACTCAACGTCGAACCATTCACGGAACATCTTCAGGTTCGCTTTTCAGGCCATGCGGATTCGTCCTGAATCCACGAGTCGAGAAATACTCGAAGAACATCTTCCAGCGCTTCTCTACCCACTTGATTGCATCCTCAGTTCCATCGACAGGATCGACAGTGCTGTCAAATGACGGAATCAGGAATATTTCTCCATCGTCATTAGCATCGACCAACGAATAATCGCTAAGTGGATCTGGGCCTGCCAATCGTGCCCAATCAACATAGGGCTGTTTGAGACGCAACACAATTGCGGCTCGGTTGAGTTGGAATCGTGGTCTTTGCTCCATCATTTTCCCTCGTTGTTCTCTACCCTGCAATCCTACCGGCAACTCTATAACAACGAGAGCCGTCGGCGACGCTATGGGCTCAATAAATATGAAAGCGCCGTAACCCTCGGAAGCCCCTTTGGCCGTTTGGTCATTGGGGCTTTTTTTTATCGTAGTCCCGTTTGAATTTCACCCACCATCACTGGAATCGACCACGCGGATCACCTCGCCTTTGATCACCTCACCGGACAATATTTGATAGGGCTCCATCGTTACTGACTCGATCTTATTGCCAAGCAAGATCAGTTGGCCTACAAGCCGTGTGTTACCAGTCTCGCTGAATTCAAAACGATAGGTGCGTCGCAACACCCTGCGCCCAGATTTATCACGCGCCACCGCCAGCGCGATGTTTGCGACCGTATCGTCGAGAAATTGCACGTTCGCATCACTGCAGACATGTTTTCCAATATTCCGGGCGGACTCAAGGGCGCGCAAGCTGTCGAACCAGAACCACCCTAGTGCAGATAACAACAGCAGGAAAAGCAAACTTATCGTATCCATTGCCTGAAAAATCTTGAATTACCAACATTAAAATTCTAACCGATTCTGGTGGATGCTTTTTCCCCTTACACAGTAGTCAGTAATTTTGGCAACATTGCATCGTTCCCATGCTCTGCGTGGGGACGCGGAGCGTCCCCTAATGCGTTCCCACGGATAACCAGCGACTTGGTTGTCGTTTTCGGACAACCCGGTCGAATGGCTAGTAGTTTCATCAGACCGTGGGAACAAGAAAGGTGTCAAGTGTCGCCTATATTTCTGACTTATGAGTAATGACCTTCCCCCCGGCATTCGACTATGCCACTTTACTTGACGCGCTGCCGATTCGAAAGGGATTTGCTGATTATCGGACTTTTTACTTTACGACTATCGCGTTATCATGCGCGCAATACGATAATGTCATGCCACACCCATGAGCACGTTCAAGGTCATTCAGTTCAATATGCAGTTCGGCCAAAGCTGGAATGACGCTGATCCGGATCACGCGCCCACCAATCTCGAACTGACCATCTCGGAAATTCTCGGCCAAAACGCCGATATTGTGCTACTGCAGGAGGTGGAGCATGCCCAACCGGACGGTGTGCAACCCGATCCGCCGCCCAATTACACACGGCTAAAAGCAGCACTCAGAGGCTATTATGGCTATTTCTCATATCCAAAGGCCGACCCGCGCGAATTGCCCTTTGGCATAGGACTGGCCATTTTCTCAAAGACGCCGTTGCGCGATACTTTTCATTACGACTTGCCGTCATCGCCTGTCGTGTTTGAATTCAAAGGCGAAGAAAAAACACCGACTGATCGCCTTCTCATCGGCGCAAAAACCACACTTGCCGGTCACGAACTTCAGCTATTCAATACACACCTTTTGGCGTATTTTATGCTCAATTCGTCGAGCGAGGATCACATCGAACAACGTCAACTCATTGCCAGACAGTTGCACTGCTTGAATGGCCCGGTG
Source organism: Gallionella sp. (assembly GCA_024654105.1). GTDB lineage: Bacteria > Pseudomonadota > Gammaproteobacteria > Burkholderiales > Gallionellaceae > Gallionella. The sequence goes on from JANLID010000221.1 coordinate 2,050, forward strand.
CTACTTGGAGGTGATTTTAATGTCAGCAATCACAACTCACTGATTCAGCAGTTTGCCGAAGCCGGTTATCAGACCGTGCAAACAGAAGAAATTACCTGGCGCCGCCGCCCCTACGTGCTCGACCATATTTTCTACAACCGGCACCTGCATCCGGTGCGTTACGCCGTGAAGCCGACAATGGCCTCGGATCATTATATGCTTGTGGCAGAGTTTGAATTCGCCCCGGCAAAATAAGCCTGTTGTGTCGTATTTGGCGCGCCTGACTTCCTCTGGCTCTACTCATCGTCACCGCTGGGCAACGGTGCCAGCAACGCGGCAATGTCGGCCGCGCCGAACTTGACCAAGCTGTTGATGTCCTCGGACAAAATACCGGCGGCAAGCTCGGCTTTTTTCTCCTGCAACGCCAGTATTTTTTCCTCGATGCTGCCCGCCACGATCAGTTTGTAGACGAATACGTTTTTGGTTTGCCCGAGGCGGTGCGCGCGATCCGTGGCCTGGTTTTCCACGGCAGGATTCCACCATGGGTCATAGTGGATCACCGTGTCGGCGGCGGTCAGGTTCAGCCCTACCCCACCCGCTTTGAGGCTGATCAGAAAAATTGGCACTTCGCCATCCTGGAAACGGCGCACCACCTCTTCGCGGTTTTGCGTATCTCCGGTGAGTTTCACATAGTCCAGATTTTCATTCGCCAACTCCATTTCAACCAGTTCGAGCATGGAGGTGAATTGCGAGAACACCAGGATGCGCCGCCCTTCGCTGACCAGTTCCGGCAGCATCTCCATCAGCAAGTCGAGTTTGGCGCGTTCCTTGACATTCTTGGCACTAGTCAATTTCAGCAGGCGCGGATCGCAGCACACCTGGCGCAATTTGAGCAACGCGTCGAGAATGACGATGTGGCTGCGCGCGAAACCCTTGGCGGCGATTTCCTCGCGTACGCGCTGATCCATGGCGGTGCGCACCGCTTCGTAGAGGTCACGCTGCGCGCCTTCCAGTTCGACGCTGCGCACGATCAGGGTTTTATCGGGCAGCTCCTGCGCAACATCTTGCTTGCGCCTGCGCAGGATAAAGGGCTTGACACGCCTGGCCAACAAATCGCGGCGCAATCTGTTGCCCTGCTTTTCAATCGGGGTGCGCCAGATTTTGGTGAACTCCTTGGACGTACCCAGCAAGCCGGGCAGCAGAAAATCGAACTGCGCCCACAACTCGCCCAGATGATTTTCCAGCGGCGTGCCGGTGAGGCACAGGCGATGCCGCGCATTCAGTTTGCGCACCACTTGCGCCGCCTGGCTGGAAACATTTTTTACCGTCTGCGCTTCATCCAGAATCAGCAAGTGGTAGTCATGTTCCGCCAACGCCTTTTCATCGCGCCACAGCAGCGGGTAGGTGGTGAGAATCACATCATGTTGCGGAATTGCCGGGAAATGCTCCGCCCGTTCCTTGCCATGCAGGGACAGCAGTTTTAGTTGCGGGGCAAACCGTTCCGCTTCACGCTTCCAGTTGAAAATCAGCGAGGTGGGCAATACCACCAGCGAAGGTTTATCCATCCGCCCGCTTTGTTTTTCGAGCAGCAGGTGCGCCAGCGCTTGCGCGGTTTTGCCCAGTCCCATATCGTCGGCCACTATCCCGGCCAGTTCCTGTTCACGCAGATATTGCAGCCAGGACAAACCTTCCAGTTGGTAGGGGCGCAGTTGCAGCGCAAAACCGTCCGGCACAGCCGCCGCCTTGATCCCGGCCGTGTTCCTGAGCTTGTTGGCGAGGTTTGTCATGGCATCCATGCCCTTGAACTGCCAACGCTCCATCCCGGCCAGCTCGTCGATGCGCGCCACGTCGTAGCGGGACAGACGAATTTCACCATCCGCCCTACCGTCGAACAATTCGATCAGAGTACGCGCCAGCGGTTTGATGCGTTCGGCGGGAACATGCACCCTGCCGCCGCCGCCAAGCAACAGTTCAATGGCCTCCTGATCGTCCATTTTTTCCAGTTGCAAGGCATCCAGCCAGCGCGGGTCGGTTTTGAACAATTCTTGCAGCAGGGGCGCCAATGGCAACCGTTGGCCATTGACCACGATGCCCATGTTCAGGCTGAACCAGCCACTCTCATCTTCGCCGAATTCCGCTTCCCACGCTTCCACTTCAAGAACGTGGTGGCGGAAATTTCGCGGAATGATGACTTCCCATCCCGCCGCGCGCATCTGCGGAATTACCTGCTGCATGAAAGGCGGCCATGCCTGTTCGTTTTCCAGCGCGAAAATCGGCCAGTCGCCGATGCCGCCGGACAGCACGAAACTCGGCACTTCTTCCAGCCCATATTCACCGAGCGATTTGAGAAAACGCTTCTCCGCTTTTTGGGCGCGCGTCACGCGCACTGTTTCGCCATTTTTCAGCGTAATAAATTCGCCCGGATGATCCGGCGGCAGAATTGCCTCGCCATAACGAAATTTGACGCGCGCAAAATCCAGCTTCTGCGTGCCATAACGGTAGCCGCGATATCTTCCCATCCATGACGGCTCGGAAGTATCCAGCAACAACATCGGCACCAGCGGGTCGGCAAGAGTACACAACCGTGCAGTGCTGGGCGGCGGCAAGCCGGGAACCAGTTCGCGCAACACCTCTGACACTACCGGAACATCAATTTCGGCAAGCGGCGGCATATCGAGCAACTGCACAATCTGCGCGGGCGCATGGGTGGTTTTCAACTGACCAATTTCACCCGCAGCGGCATCGACGTACCAGATTGCCTCGTTGAATGGAAATACGATCATCGCCACGCTGCCCACGATCCTGGGAACCCTTCTGGCGGACTCGTCGACACCCCATTCCAGATAGGCTTTACGCGCCTTGCCTGACCTGAGACGAACCGGATCGGACTCCGGGTAATGGCTGCCCGCCATTGTTTCCATGAAGAACAGCCGCCCGCTTTCCAGCAAGCGTGGCAGGATTTCATGGCCATGCGCGCCCTTGACTGGAAAGTAGTTATATCTGTCGCGTTGCTGCCACAACAGGCGCAGGATGGGCAAGTCTTCTTCGGTAATAAATTGCGGCGGCTTTATCAGAGCCCGCTCCACGTTACTCCATTCTTCCAGCCTACCCGTCAGCCGCCCCCCGGTATCCAGCTTGCCCTTATAGAGACCGAAAACGTAGCCGCCCGTATAGGTGGACTTGGTAATTGCGTAGCATAATTTTTCAGGCCTCGATGCAGGTTTGGTGGTTTTCTTTGGCGGTGCCTTGACCGCACGCCTGAAAGATTCAATCCATTCCAGCACGGCATGATTGACAACGGGCGTACGCGGCAGGGACAGGGCAGACAGTAATACCGCCGCCGTGTGTTTGCATTTCCACTTTACCGGGCAACTGCATACAGGATCGATATGCAGATCGCCATCATTGTCAGCCTCAAAAAATATCTCCACAAAATAGGGATTGGACGATGTTCCTTTTACCTGCGCCGTAATTTTGTCAGGGTGAATTTCAAGGTGGCTGATCGAATTCAGGTAAGCCTTGGCTTTGCGAATTTCATTCTGATCGTACCAGTGGATGACATTTTTGACGCTGTATGACTGCGAGAGTGACATGGCTGAATCGATTTATCCGTACAGTTTGCGCCCGCGAATCCGCGCGCGATGCGCCTTGCGCTGCTCGGCCTCGGTCAGCGGCCTGGGTTTTTTACCCTCGAACGGATTTTTGCTGGAGTTGAATTGAATCCTGAGCGGCGTGCCTTGCAGTTTGAAGGCTTCGCAGAAGGTGCGCTCCAGATAGCGCGCATAACTGGCCGGCACATCGTCCAGGCCGCTGCCGTGAATCACGATCAGCGGCGGGTTGCTGCCGCCCTGATGGGCGTAGCGCATTTTGGGGGTGAAGCGCCCCCCTTTGGGCGGCTGTTGCTTCCCGAGTGCCGCAATCAGGACGCGGGTAAGCTTCGGTGTCGGCAGTTTCGCCATCGCCGCCGAGTATGCTTCATCCACCGACTTCAACACCTTATCCACGCCGCTGCCGTTCAGCGCGGAAATGTAGTGCAGCTTGGCGAAGCTCAGGAAATGCAGCTTGCGCTCGATGTCGTTCTTGACCGTATCGCGCTGGTGCGTATCCAGCCCGTCCCATTTATTGACCGCCAGCACCAGGGCGCGCCCCGCCTGCAATACGAAGTCGGCGACATGTGCGTCCTGTTCGGTGATCTGGTCGCGCGCATCCACCACCAGCACCACCACGTTGGCGTCTTCGATGGCCTGCATGGTCTTGATCACGGAGAATTTTTCCACCGCCTCCTCGACCTTGCCGCGCCGCCGCACGCCGGCGGTGTCGATGATGGTGTATCGCTTTCCGTCGCGCTCGAAGTCGATGTAGATGGAATCGCGCGTGGTGCCCGGCTGGTCGAACGCGATCACGCGCTGCTCGCCGAGGATGGCGTTTACCAATGTGGATTTGCCGACATTCGGGCGGCCGACAATGGCGATTTTCGGTGATTTCTCTTCAATGGATTCTGCTTCGGTTTCAGGCGGAAAACTCTCCAGCGCGAGCTCGACCACTTCGTTCACGTTGTCGCCATGCGCCGAGGAAATCGGCAGCGGTTCGCCCAAGCCCAGCTCGAAAAAATCGGCGGTCACCTTGGCGCGCTGCATCCCCTCTGCCTTGTTGACCAACAGCAGGATCGGCTTGCCGGTCTTGCGCAATTGCCCGGCGATGAGGGTGTCCTGCGGCGTGCAGCCCGCGCGGCCATCGACCAGGAACAGCACCACGTCGGCCTCATCTACCGCCTGGCGGCTTTGTTTGGCCATCTCGAACATGATGCCGTCCTTGGCGACCGGCTCCAGCCCGCCGGTATCCACCACCAGATAGGGGCGGTCACCCACCCTGCCACGCCCGTAATGGCGGTCGCGCGTCAATCCCGGCTGGTCGGCGACCAGCGCGTCACGGCTGCGCGTGAGGCGGTTGAACAAGGTGGATTTGCCGACGTTCGGACGTCCGACTAAAACAAGCGTGGGCAACATTTCGTTAACCTTAAATATGAATATTCATGGGAAATGGAGAAGGGAGAAGAGAGAAGGGTAAAACC
>JANLID010000236.1 GCA_024654105.1 Gallionella sp.
GTCCGGCATGCATCAGGGCCAGATGTAAGCCAAGGTGACTTACCAGGCAACGCTTTCCGGCAAGTATGCCCTTTCTCCCTACGACTACAAGTCTTACGCCTGGGGTCTGGGCGTCGCCATCTTTGTTTTTGCTTTCGGCGGGCTGGGCATCTATCTCTATCGCCGCCGCCGCGTGAAGCCCTTTCAGGAGGTGCGCTTCAGTGAGTCAGCTTAAGAAAGCCAAGGCGGCCTTCGACCTTATAAACTGGAACCGCTTCCGCTTCTGGTTCCAGATGTCATGCTTCGTACTGCTGGTCTATGGCGGTTATCTGGGTCTCGACCTTGGTAAGCATCTGCCGACTTTCTCCTGTATCTATAACACCGAGGCGAGGGGCGGCGCATGCTATCTCAGCATCCTGCAACATCAGATGGCATGGCCTTGGCAGAAGCTGTTTTCCGTCGCAGCACTGACAATTTTGACGGGGTTCCTCACCTTCGCGGCCTGGTTCATTGCCATCAACAAGCTCTGGTGCGGCCTCATCTGTCCGCTCGGCACTGTCCAGGACTGGATGACCGCCTTGCGCCGCCGTCTTGGGGTGCGCTACGGGCGCTATACCCTCGGCCAGTTTCGCGTTCTCGCCCAGATCAAATATATCCTGCTTGCCCTGATGTTCCTGATCCCGCTGGGCATCGGCGCTGGCTGGTTCCATAAGGACTGGGGTCTGCCGTTCTGCATGATCTGTCCCGCGCGCATGATCATTCCGGCGTTCGACCTGAACTTTACCAATTGGGTTGTCGATTTCTCGACGACGCCCAAGATGATTTTGAGCTCGCTGGGCATCGTCGTTGTCGGCCTGTTTTTCGTCGGCATCTTTATCAAGAAACGTTTCTTCTGTTTTTTTTGCCCGATGAGCGCCTTCCTGTATCTGATCTCCAAGCCGGCACTGTTGACGCTCAAGAAGGACGGCGACAAATGCACTCGCTGCGGTGACTGCTACACCGTCTGCGACATGGATATCCGCGAGATCGCTGACGAGGTGAAGAACCCGCGCATCATGATGGACGACTGCACCCTGTGCCTGAAGTGCGTCGCCGCCTGCCCGGAGCCGGGAGCATTGAAGGCCAATTACGCCGGAATCACTTTTTTCGAGGCCACCGAGGCCGGCTTCATCAAACGCAGCCAGAAAGGAATCGGCCTTGAACAGCCCAAACGCTAAGACCGTTGCGCTTCCCTACAACCGCAGCCGACAGGCGCGCGAAGCGGAAACCATGCTCGACCACCTGACCGACGACTTCGACGACAACCCGGCGGCGATGGCCTATTTTTATGATCTGTTCCGGCGCGCCTATTGCAAGGGTGAGTCGCTGGAACGGGAAGGCGTGCGGGTCGGCACCACCTGCATCCATGCCCCCGAGGAGCTGATCTACGCCATGGGGGCGACACCGGTGCGCCTGTGCAATGGTTCCTACCACTACGACCAGGTCGGCGCCGATTTTATGCCGGCCAAGTCCTGTTCCCTGGTCAAGGCTACCCTCGGCATGTTGAGTTCCGAGAACGTGATCCCCAAGGTAGGCAAGCTGGATTTGATAGTTAATCCCACTACCTGCGACCAGAAGAAGAAGGCCAGCGCCATGATGGCGGGCATGGGGCATCAGGTCTATGACCTGGAATTGCCCCCGGCCAAGGAAAGCGAACAGGCCAGGGTGTATTGGCAGCGCTCGGTGCGGGAGTTCGCGCAGCAATTGCGGAGCCTCACGGGCAAGAAACTCACCCGCAAGAACCTGATGGCGGCCATGGCCAGGACCGGTCGCGCCCAGGCCGCCTTCCGTACCCTGCACAACTTTCGCCGCAAGTCGCCCTCGGTGGTGCTGGGCAAGGACGTGTTCCTGATCACCAACGCCTATTTCTTCGACGACATCGAGCGCTGGACTGAAGCGGTGGAAAAACTCAATGCCGAACTGGTACAGCGCGACAAGGACGGCTTTTGCGCCGCCCAGAAGAAGGCGCCGCGCATCCTCTTCACTGGCTCGCCGCCGATCTTCCCCAACCTCAAACTGCCCTTGTTGGTCGAGCAGTCCGGCGGCGTGGTGGTGGCGGACGAGACCTGCTCCGCCAACCGCATGCTCTACGACATGACCGCCGTGGACGAATGGCTGGTTAACGATATGGTCGACAGTCTGGCGGACAAATACCTCAAGCCCTGCACCTGCCCCATCTTCACCAACAACGACGACCGCATCAGGCGATTACTGGAGCTGGCCAAGAGCTTCGCCGTCGATGGCGTGGTGTATCAGGCTTTCGCCGGTTGCCAGGTGTATGAGATGGAGCAGCGCAGCGTGGCTGAAGCCCTCAATAAAGAGGGCATCGCGATGCTCTACATAGAAACCGACTACAGCCCGGACGACATGGGACAGCTCACGACCCGGATCGAGGCTTTCCTGGAATCCCTGAAATCCCGAAAGAGAAAACGCGCATGAATTATTTCGCAGGTTTGGATATTGGCTCCACCGCCATTAAGGTGGCACTGGTGGGTGAAGACGGCAAAATTGTCGGCGTTCATGTATCTTCTTCCGGCAGCCTGTTCCACAAGAACGCCAAGGAGGCATTGCAGAATCTGCTGACCAAACTGGGCGTGGACAAGGACGATGTGCGCTACCTGATCGCCACAGGCTACGGCCGCAAGCTGTTCAAGGAGGCTGACGACTCTATCAGCGAGATCACCGCCAACGCCATCGGCGCATTTGAAGCGGGCAAGGCTTTCGGCGGCGTGCGCACCATCATCAACATCGGCGGACAGGATTCCAAGGCGATCCAGATCGACGACACGGGCAACGTGTCCAACTTCGCCATGAACGACAAATGTGCCGCCGGCACCGGGCGCTTTCTCGACGTGGCGGCGCGCACTCTCGACATCGATCTGGAGGAACTGGGTGACTACCACTTCAATGGCAAGGGTGCGCCGCTGACCATCAACAGCACCTGCACCGTGTTCGCCGAGTCCGAGATCATCGGCCTGCTGGCGAACGGCCACGGAAAAGAAGAGATTATTGCAGGTATCCATTACTCCATTGCCAAACGCACCGTGCGCCTGGCAAAGCGCGTCGGCATCGAAGACCGCGTGTATTTTGACGGTGGCCCGGCTTTGAATAAAGGATTAGTTGCGGCGATACAGGACGAGTTGGGGCGCGAACTGGTGGTGCCGGAATACCCGCAGACCACCACCGCATTCGGCGCGGCGATGCTGGCGCGCAGCGAGTTCATGGCTGAGCAAGGCCTGGAAAAAGCATGACCCCGGTCGGCATGGTCGTGGGTGCGCCGATGGCGGCGGCCTTGGGTTTCGCTTACGGCATGGGGCCATGTCTCATCAGTTGTCTGCCTTTTCTGGGGCCGGTATTTCTTGCCAGCGACGGCGGCATCAAAAAATCATGGAAGATCGTTCTGCCGTTGTCCCTGGGCAGGCTGACCGCGTACAGCGCGTTTGGGGCGCTTGCCGGGACGCTCGGCCATTATGCGAAGGACAGTATCGCTACGGATTTCATACGCATCGTCGTCGGCTGTGCCGCGTTGATGATAGGCCTGGCGCTGCTGCTCCGCAAATCGGGTAAGGCATGTGGTCAGGCACAGACGCAGACTGTTTCCCTGCAACGCATGGACAAGAGAGAAAGCCCGCAGATGCTCATGCCGGGCGGATTGTTCCTGATGGGTATCGGCATGGCGCTCACGCCATGCGCGCCGCTGGGTATCGTATTGTTCTCGGCGGCGACGAGCGGAAGCGCAATCGGAGGATTTTTGCTGGGCATGAGTTTCGGCCTGGGTGCGATTGTGATACCCGCGCTGGCCTATGGCATCGGCATGGCCTATTTTGGCGCACGCTTGCGCGAGCAGTTGCGCGGCTGGCGACCGGCAATCGAGCGCATCAGCGCCTTTTTGCTGGTGGCAGTCGGGGTCAGTAATTTGGCCAGATGGTGAAAGCTGCGGCGAATAAACGGATGGCATTACGCGATGATGAATCCGGGCCGTTGAAATTTGTGGCGTCGCGATGGTTGTAATTTCAATATGAGGTATTTTATGAAACGTCTGATTGGCTTGTTTGTTTTATTCTCCACAGCTTCCTCGGTTTTGGCCGAAGAACCGCAGACACTCCCGGAGGTCAAGGTGGTCGGCAAGGCAGACGATGTGGCGGAACGCCGCGAAGCCACCACGCAAAAAGTCATAGTGGATCGCAAAGAGATCGAAGACATGAGCGTGATGACCATCGGCGAGGTGTTGGGCAAGTTGCCGGGTGTGGAAATAAGCGGCATGGGGCCACGCGCACGGGGTATGTCGCGCGATTCGGTGCAGTTATTGGTGGACGGTGAGCGAGGATCATTTGCGGGGATTGTCGGGCGCTTGCCCTCGGGCGACTTGGAACGCATCGAGATATTACGCGGCTCTTCGGCGGAGTTCGGCGGTGCCGCGCCTGTTACGGTGAATCTGGTCATGAAAAAGGCTTTACCAAAAAGCTCTATGGAAATCAAGGTGGGGATGGGCAGGCGTGGATCGGAATCCTATAACCAGCTTGCCGTGACAAAAAAAGGTGGTGAAGGCGGATTTTCCTGGTCGTTGCCAATATCGCTGGTGTGGAGCGATTCGCCTAACCTGCGCAGCACCGACAGGCAGGATACGACGGCAGGCACACGCAGTTTGTGGCAACAAGAGAGCGAACGTGGAGTTTCAAAGCTGGGGCATCACTCGATATCGCCGCGCATGACTTGGAAGGATGGCAGCGATAGCCTGACCTTCGCGCCGTTGTTCTTCTTTGGCCCAAAGAATGCCGGTAGTGATACCGCATTGACGGCCTATGGCAATCCGGCAGCAGGCACTGGTCTGGCGTATAACGGTGAACGTCTCAGCAGCGAGAATAGTTTTTACCGTTTGACGCGCTTGCGTACCGAGGGTGAGAAGCACTTGGGCGACTCCAAGTTGACAGGACGTGTCGCATTCAATAAAACAAAGAAAAGCACGGATGTGCTGCGTGATTCATACAACGCCACCAATGTGTTGACCAGTTCAACCGAGCATACCGACAGCAATGAGACCGAATTTAATTCCGCGCTGCGTCTGGATAAACCTATTGGCGACCATCTGCTTGCGGTAGGTCTGGAACATGTCAGCCTGGTTCGCACCCAAGATCAGAATTTTACGGGCGCATTTTCCTCCTACCAGTCGCAAGAACGCGATAGCACAGTATGGATTCAGGACGACTGGATGCTTCAGCCAAAAGTCACTTTTACCTATGGCTTGCGCGGTGAAGTCATCGCCTTGAATTCAGCCGGAGCCTCGCAACAACACAGTCAGCTTATGCCCTCGCTGGCCGTGCGCTGGGAGCCGAAGGACAAGTGGGTGATGCGTTCATCAGTGGGTTCGGTTCTGAAGATGCCCAAGCTTGATGAGATCAGCAATGCCGCTGTACTCAGCATCGCCGCCAATACGCCGGTGGAAGCGGACAAGCGCGGCAATCCGAATCTGCTTCCGGAACGCAGCCTCAATTTTGAGGCGGTGCTGGAGCGCTATCTTGATGGCGAGGCTGGGCTGTTCGGGGCCAATCTTTATGTGCGTTCCACTGAAGACTTCACCGAGCGCCGCGTGCAACTGGAGGGCGCGCGCTGGGTGGACCGGCCCTACAACGAAGGAAGTGCCTTGCATTGGGGGTTGGAGCTGGACGGCAAGATGCGCACTGACAGCCTCGGGTGGAAGGGCGCAACAGTGAAGTCTCATCTGACCTTGCCGCATGCACAGGTAAACGATACACGTCTGGGCATCCGGCGCATGGCGCGCGATACGCCGAAGTATGTTTTGTCCGCCGGCCTGGATGAGAGCCTGCCCAAGCTGCAATCGAGCTACGGTGTTTCGCTGCAATTGTCGGGGCGCAGCGAGACCGACGTGCCGGGCGAGCAGCGCGGCTTTACCCAGGCAAAGACCACGCTGGATGCCTTCTGGCTGTACCAGATCAACCCGAAATTCAAGCTGCGGCTGAGCGGCCAGAATCTCCTGAAAGAAGACACCGTGCGTGAGGTGCAGTACATGTCTGCCGCTAATACGTGGCAATTGCGCACGGTCGACGGCGGATACCGCACCATCATGGCTACTTTGGAGGGGCGCTGGTAGTTACTGTATGTCAAAGGTGTTGAATATCGTTGGATCTCTGGGGTTGTCATATGGGGCATTGGGCAAAACCACATTCTACGAACGTAGTTGTTTACTTGTTTTCTTCGGCGGCCGCAGATATGGGGAGCGACATTTTGCCGCGCGACAATATGCCACATTCCCAAGCGTGAAAAAATGTTTTAGATTCCGTCTTGCCAATCAGGCAGTGTGGTATTTCCTCCCACACCCTAGGCACTGCTTGCCTTCTCTGCTTGATTGGCATCTTTTTCGCAATTTTGGCACCCTTATATTTGATTTGTGCGATTAACTTGGACTACAACATCGCGTTCACCTTGTATTGATAGGCGCGTCGTTCCGTTCAAGATGATTCTGCTGGGGTTGAGGCGTTTGTTGCCGGTGTTGTGATTTTGTCTGCATCTTATTGGCAGAGTTGTGAGTTTCGCCGCATATTCGCTTGCTGTGTGAGTTGCACTTGAAGCGGCAATGCATGTTTCTGATTCTTGTGGCAGTGTGCTTATATTTTACCAGCCCACTTTTATCAACTTTTAGGAGGTTAATCATGGATAGAAGAGA
>JANLID010000240.1 GCA_024654105.1 Gallionella sp.
CAGGCGATCCAATAAGGCTTCGTCACTCATTCCCATGGAACTCCCCTCTCGTCTAAACAGTGGATGAGGTTGTGAGATTACCCCGCATCAGTTTGAATCGCACCCGCAGCGCGCCGAAAAGAACATCGACGAGGAACTGTTTGATATGATTTCCGGTTTTGAAGCGCTGGCAGCGCCTCCGAAGCCAAGTGCACAAGCTGGAATACCGAAAGGCATGAACTATATTCCATAGCGAACATTCGCTGTCTGTTACGGAGTGTGTAATGATTGGCCAAACCAGGCTATTTGCCAGGAGTAGAGATCATGAAAATTGCCCCTGATCTTCCCGCGCCGGTACCCGTTGCGGGAAATGCTTTGGAAGTAAAGGTGTTGGCCGGCATCAAACCATCCAGGCCGGTTCAGGAGCGAACCTTGCCGCCGCTGGTTGTGCAACCGCACTCACAGCGTGAAGGCCAACAGGATACTGCCGATCAACCGGAGAGGCGCTATGAACCGCATATTCACGGGGAGCGCCGTACCTATTGCCGCCGTATCGAACACTTGCCCATTTTGATCGAATTGCGCTCGGTGGTTGATCGTCGCCGGCATAATCAAAGAAGGAACGATACAGCGGAACATATCGACGTGGAAGTTTAAGGCCGCCTTTTTGGATATGAATCCCCCGCACATGCTAAATTCTTTCCCCAAGCGTGTCGCATGTCATGCCAGCTGAAAATTTTTGATTACTGCTGCAATTGCCATTGCCCTGTAAGAATCAGGCAATTTCGCGCCAAGAAAATCCTGCCTTCTGTGTCGCGACTTCCACCCAGCTTGTTTCACAATTCAATATGCAGCTCAAGGCTTGCACCGCAAGTTCAGCCGTGTTGTTTTTGCGGCTTAGATGCGCAGCAACCAGATGCTGCAAGCGGCTTGTATCCAGCCGGCTCAAGATGCCGGCAGCATCCTGATTGTTCAGATGCCCGAAACGTCCGCCCACGCGCTGCTTCAGGCTATACGGATAATCGCCATTCATCAGCATTTCAGCGTCGTGATTGCATTCCAGTACCAGCGCGTGACAGCCGCTCAGGGTCTGCTCCATATGAGCCGTGCCGCATCCGGCATCGGTCAGCACACCGAGCCGCCGCACACCATCATTAAAGACGAATTGCACCGGCTCGGCGGCATCGTGCGGAACGGGATAGGGAGTGATTTCAATATCGCCGATGGCGAATGACTGGTGGGGGTCGATCTCGCGGAGAAAAACGATGTCGGCAAGGGCCTGGTGCTGGCCATGCAACGTGCCGTGGGTGAGCCAGACCGGCAGGTTGAATTTGCGCGCCAGCCGCGCCACGCCGTTGATGTGATCGCCATGCTCATGCGTGACGACAATGCCGCTCAACTGCTCGGCCGACACATTCAGCCGCGCCAGCCGCGAAAGGGTGTCCTGCAGGCCGAAGCCGCAGTCCATCAGCACCAGCGTCCGGCCAACTGCGACCAGCAGCGCGTTGCCCTCGCTGCCGCTGCCCAGAGAGGCAAACTTCATAAAGCGAACGACACGTTATTCGTTGATGTTTTTGTAAATTGCTTCAAGTATCTGTCCGGAGGTTTCGTCGTTCGCGCCGTCCCGGTCGGTAACGGATACTTCACACACCGCACCGCCATCCTTGATGTTCACGCGATAACGCTTGCCGGCATCTTCGTCGTCCTGCCAGAACATCAACTTATCCATCCAGCCTTTTCCCCCTTTGGCCGGATGCAAGAAGTAGATGCCCCTGACGCGATCCTTGTCTTCCACCGCCAGCCCGGCACGTTCAATAGCCAATCCGGCTCTGCGCCATGATCTGTCAAATGCATCGTTTATCACGATGATCTTGCTGCCGTCGAAAATCTCTTCAAGACTGGCCGTTCCGGCCGGTCCTGAGGCGCTGGTTGTTGCAGCACCGCCATCTGCCGCCATCACGCTGGCCGCCTTGGCTCCGCTGCCGCCAAAACGTGCCAGCAGGCGTTGCAACATGATCGCTTCCATTTCGGGGTCATTAGGGCGCGCTTGCCACTTCGAAGTATTTTGATCGGCAGACAATATTTCTTCCATGCCGCGATGAGTGAGATGAACTTCGGTGCTCTCGCCATCCTTGCTGCGCTCCATGCGCACACGGTACTGATCGCGCTCGCCGGAAGAATAGATACTGTCGAGTACCTTGCCGAGCCAGTTACGGATGCCGCCTTGCGGGATCTTGGCGCGATTCTCTGCCCACTCGGTTTCTATCACGCCTGCCGCCTGGTCTTCACTTTTGATCGCCAGTCCGTTCTCCTGCAGGAACGCCTTGACCACGAGCCAGACATTTTCCGGCTTGTCGTTTACTACCAGCCAACGCTGCGCTCCATCACGCTCCAGGCGCGCCCCTTTGGTTTCCGGCAATACCGCGCTGGCGCCACGGCCTTGTTCCGCAGCCGTGCCACCCTTGCTGTAATCGGAAAAAGTCGCCACGTTTTCGCCGCTGCCCTGCGGTACCTTGTAGCGCTCATCGCTGCCGGGTGCGGTCAGGTCGGGAGGCACTTCCAGCGATGGCGCCTGAACTGCGCCGGAGCGATAATCAACGCGCTTGCTACCCAAACCGGGTGAGCTGCAACCGATTAACGAGACCAGCGCAATGCCGGAAATTCCAATATGCAAAACTTTCATTGTTTCTCTCCAGCTATACAGCACGATTAACTAATGACACCGGCCTGACGCAGCGCCGTCTCAACTACTCCATGCGCACTCTGCGACAAAGGGGTCAGCGGCAGGCGCAGCGTGTTCCTGATTTTGCCCATGCGCGCCACCGCCCACTTCACCGGAATCGGATTGGCCTCGACGAACAGATTGCGATGCAGTCCCAGTAAACGGAAATTGATCTCGCGCGCCTTGGCGATTTCGCCGTTCAGCGCAGCGGCGCACATCTCATGCATCAGCTTCGGTGCAACATTCGCCGTCACCGAAATAGTGCCGTGCGCACCGAGCAGCATCAGCGCCAGCGTGCTGGCATCATCGCCGCTATATACCGCAAAATTCTTGGGCGCACGCTGCAACAGGTCGCTGCCGCGCTCGATGTTGCCGGTCGCGTCCTTGATGCCGACGATGTTGGGAATTTGCGCCAGACGCAGCACGGTGTCATTGCTCATGTCCGCCACGGTGCGTCCCGGCACGTTGTACAGGATGTGCGGCATGTCCACCGCCTCTGCGATGGCCTTGAAGTGCAGGTACATGCCTTCCTGGGTCGGCTTGTTGTAGTAGGGAACCACGGTCAGCGATGCATCCGCGCCGGTTTTTTTCGAGAATGCCGCCAATTCGATGGCTTCTTTAGTTGAGTTCGCGCCGGTTCCGGCGATGACGGGGATGCGCCCGGCAGCGTGCTTCACCGCCTCGGCGATCAGCAGTTCATGCTCCGCCACGTCGATGGTTGGCGATTCGCCGGTGGTGCCGACCACCACGATGCCGTTCGTCCCTTGCTCGACGTGAAAATCAATCAATGCACGAAACGCGTCCAGGTCGAGGCTGCCGTTTTCGTGCATCGGCGTGACGATTGCTACGATGCTGCCTTTGATCATTTTCTCTGCCACAAAAGTAAAGACGGCATTCTACCGTAATCCGGCAGCGCACCAAAGGGCAGTGCCGTGAATAATGGCGCCAACAATCCCTTATCGCTTATGTGGACAGTTCTTCTTGACACAATCCGCATAGATATGAAGCGAGTGGTCGTGAACGGCAAAGCCGCGTTCGGTGGCGATCTTCTTCTGGCGCGACTCGATGGCCGCGTCGTAGAACTCCTCGACATGGCCGCATTGCAGGCAAACGATGTGATCATGGTGTTTGCCATGATTGAGCTCAAACACCGACTTGCCACCCTCGAAGTAGTGGCGCGCCAACAGCCCGGCCTGCTCGAATTGCGTCAGTACGCGGTAGACCGTGGCTAGCCCCACGTCATCGCCACTGGCCAGCAAGTGCTTGTACACATCTTCCGCACTCATGTGACGCTCTTGCCCTAATTCGAATAGACTCAATATCTTGAGCCGCGGCACGGTGGATTTCAGACCGGCGTTTTTTAGATGATCTGGTTGCGATCTGTCCATATCAACGTTCCCTTGTTATTTTTGGACATCATGCCTGAAAGCGCTTGCAATTGCAAATGAGAACTATTATCATTTATAAAAATTATCGACAAAGAATTGCCATGAAGAACATTTGCCTTATTGTACTTGCCACCTTTGTTTGCCGCACTTACGAACGATGCTGGCTTCTCAAGCAGCGTTGGTTATAGTTCCACTGCAGAATTTATTCTTGACTATGCCTTCGACCAACTTGACCATGCCTTCGACCACCTTGGCTACCCTGCAACCCGGTGAATTCGCCACTATCGCCGCAATCCACGCCGACAAAGCGTTGCATCAGCGTCTGCTGGCATTGGGTTTCCGCAGTGGCAAGCAAGTTGAGTTGATCCGCAAGGCCATTTTTTCCGGCCCGTTACAAGTGCGCATCGGCACCACCGACATCCTGCTGCGCCGCAGCGAAGCCGCAAAAATCATGGTATGTAAAACATGAAGCGCATCGCCTTGCTCGGAATGCCCAACACCGGCAAGTCCACGCTGTTCAACCGCATAACCGGCGGCGCGGCGCGCGTCGGCAACTGGCCGGGTATTACCGTCGAATTGCTCAGCGGCAAGATATTGCTCGGCGGCGACATGGTGGAAATCATCGATCTTCCCGGCATCTACGACCTGCACGGTTTCTCCGATGACGAGCAGGTGGTGCGACACTTCCTGCATGACAATGTGCCGGATCTCGCACTGGTGATTCTCAACGCCACGCAGATCGAACGCCAGATGAGCCTGCTGCTGCAGCTCAAGCAACTCAACATGAATGCAGTGGTGCTACTCAACATGGCGGATGAAGCCAAAAAATACGGCATCAGCGTCGACAGCAGAAAAATGTCAGAACTGCTGGGCATGCCGATCTTCCTGCTCAGCGGCAAATATGGAACCGGCTATCCGGAGGCCATGCAGGCCGTCACCAAAGCCTTGCGCTATCCAACCCCCGGTATGGCGGAACTGCTGCGCAGCCAGTTGGAGCAGGACGAGCATATCGAAGCCGAAATGGCGCGTGTGATGAAACATGCGGTGCAAATTCCTGCGCAACTGCCGGAAAACCTTACCGAGAAACTGGATCACGTGATGTTGCACCCGTGGTTGGGGTTGCCGATCTTTTTCTTCATCATGTACCTGTTGTTCCAGGGTGTCTTTTTGCTCGGCCAGCCGCTGCAAGCCGGTGTTGCCGAGATGTTGACCTGGCTGCGCGAGGTTGCGCTTGAACCGGCGTTGTCGGGCTTGCCCGCCATGTTGAATGGCCTGTTGCTGGACGGTGTCTATAACGGTGTGGCGACCGTTGCCGCCTTCGTGCCGCTCATCGTGCTGTTCTTCCTGTTCATGGCGATGGTGGAAGACAGCGGCTACCTGTCGCGCGCCGCATTCCTGATGGACGTGCTGATGGCGCGCCTCGGGCTGGACGGGCGCGGTTTCGTCATGCTGCTGATGGGCTTCGGCTGCAACGTGCCCGCGCTGATGGGCACCCGCGTGATGCGCTCACGCGCGATGCGCCTGCTCACCATGCTGGTGATTCCCTTCTCGCTGTGCTCGGCGCGCCTGCAGGTGTTTGTGTTCATCACCGCCGCGCTGTTCTCGCCCAACGCCGCGCCGGTCGTATTGTTCAGCCTGTACCTGTTCAGTTTTGCCGCCGCGATACTCACCGCGCTGCTGTTCAAAAGCAAATTTCAAAACAGCGAACCGTTCGTGCTGGAACTGCCGCCGTACCGCTTCCCCACCACCCGCCAGATCGTCATGCGCGGCTGGCAGGAAATACAGCATTTCCTGCGCCGCGCCACCAAATTCATCATCGCCGGCGTGGTGCTGGTCTGGTTGCTCACCAACCTGCCGCCCTCCGCTACACCTGCCAGCAGCGATACGCTGGCCGGCATCATCGGCAGCCTGTTGCACCCGATCTTCGCGCCTCTCGGCATCAACGAGCAACTCACCATCGCGCTGATCTTCGGTTTCGTCGCCAAGGAAATCGTCATCGGCTCGCTCGCGGTGATTTACGGCCTCTCCGGCGAGGCGCTCGGCGGTGCGCTCGGACAGCAACTGGACTGGGTGCAGGGCTACAGCTTCATGCTGTTCACCCTGATCTACACCCCATGCCTGTCCGCTATTGCTACCCTGCGCAGCGAATCCAAGAATCTGGGCTATACCCTGTTTTCCATCGGCTGGTCGCTGACGCTGGCCTGGCTGGCGAGCTTCGCGTTTTACCAAGGCGCACGGGCATTAGGGTATTGAGCTTCGATCTTCGGAAGCCTCGTCATCCGAAATGGCCGGAAGATCCAGCCCGCCGATTTCCTGCAACGTCTTTCCGGCGATACCCTGCAGGTCGCCGTACATGCCGACCGTCGATTGCATCACGCGCTCGATCTGCGTCTCGCGCTTGGCCCATTGTTTGGTGATGGACTTCTTCTCTCTGTCCAGGTCTTCCTGCATGGTGGAGAACGCCTCCACGATTCCCTCCACACGCTGGCGGAACCTGGGTCCGGTCAGATATTGATACACCAGTTCCATCTTGGTTTGCTGGCCTTCGCTTGACTGGCGCGCGGATGTGATTTCAACCAGCGTGTGGCGCAGCATCATGGCGACGGGCAGTATGGCTTTGGGGTGTATCACCCAGATGTTGTCGATCAGCGCGAAAGTCTCGACTTCCCTGGGCAGCGCCTGGCTGACGATAATGGCGATTTCCGCCTTGGCCGCGCGCTGATCCTCGCGCAATTTGGCCAGCCAGATGTCGCTCCAGTGCTTGGTGCGCTTCGATTCCCACAGAATCGTGCCGCAGCGCTGGCCGGACAGGTTGTGCACCCGCTGCAATATGTCGCCGCCGTATTCCCCTTTAGGAACCGGCTCGATCATGTCTGCCGGAAATCTCGCCCCGAGAAGATTTTCCAGTTCAAGCTCCAGCACCTCGCCCTGCAGTTGCTGCGATCCCTGTTCGGCCTTGCGCTTGAGTTCCTCGATCTGTTTCTGCATCGCGCTGATGGTCTGCTCCTTTTCCATCACCTTCAGTTTCAGTCCTTCTTCCGCCTCCTGCCGGGCCTTCACGCGCGTTTGCTCCAGACCGGCCTGGACGCGCTTTTCGACGGTCAGCTCCAGTTCGCGTTTGGCATCGTCCAGTTCGCGCTGCTTCTTGATGAGTTCGGCCTGTGCCTGTTGCGCCTCGGCAAGTTTCTCGTCGCGCACTTTAAGCACTTCCTGAAGCTCCGCCAGTTCGCGCGCCCGGTTCTCCAGCTCCGCGGCACTGGCGAGTTTCGCCTTCCTGGATTCCTCGGCAATGACGCGGGCGCGTTCCTCCTTCATCTGCGCCGCGACCTGATCGGCCACCTGCTCATCCAGCTTGCGTTTCGTTTCTGCAATCTGTTTCTCGCGCTCACGGACGCCCTGTTCGCGTTTGGCGATCTCGTCATCTTTCTGCGCAAGCTGCTGCTCGAATTGCCTGCGCGTGGCGGCGATCAGTGGCGCTGCCAGCGATTCGGTCAGCCGGATCTCGGTTTTGCAGTTGGGGCAGGTAATAGTCGGTTCGGTCATGGGTACACCTTCATTTATTCCGGAAAAGGCGGTTGCGGGGAATGCTAACAGAATTCGGCGAATTGCTCGCTGCGCCCCCTCCGCTCGCCGCTACTCACAGCGGCGAAAGAAATACGCTCTCGCGCAGTTTCTTCAACTGGTCGCGCAGTTGTGCTGCCTTCTCGAACTCCAGATTTTTCGCGGCTTGCAGCATGTCCTTTTCCAGCCGGGCGATTTCCTTCGACACTTCCTTTTCGCTCATCGCCAGGTATTTCGCCTGTTCCTGCGCGGCCTTGAGCTGGTTGCGCGCAGCCTCCGGCTCGTATGTGCCTTCGATGATGTCCTTGATGCGCTTCTGCACACCCTGCGGCGTGATGCCGTGCGCGAAGTTGTGCGCCACCTGTTTGATACGGCGGCGCCCGGTCTCGTCTATCGCGCGCTTCATCGAGTTGGTGATCTTGTCACCGTACAGGATCGCCTTGCCGTTGATGTGGCGCGCGGCGCGGCCTATGGTCTGGATCAGCGAGCGCTCGGAGCGCAAAAAACCTTCCTTGTCCGCATCGAGTATCGCGACCAGCGACACCTCGGGGATGTCCAGCCCTTCGCGCAGCAGGTTGATGCCGACCAGCACGTCGAACATGCCGAGGCGCAGGTCGCGGATGATCTCGACGCGCTCGACGGTCTCGATGTCCGAGTGCAGGTAGCGCACCTTGATGCCGTGCCCGGAAAAATAATCGGTGAGGTCTTCCGCCATGCGCTTGGTCAGCGTGGTGACCAGCACGCGCTCGCCCTGCTTTACGCGCAGGTTGACCTCGGACATCAGGTCGTCCACCTGATGCGTCGCGGGGCGCACTTCAATCTGCGGATCAACCAGCCCGGTCGGTCGCACCACCTGCTCCACCACCTGCCCGGCGTGCTCGGCCTCATACACCGACGGTGTGGCGGAAATAAACACGCTCTGGCGCATCACCTTTTCGAATTCGTCGAAACGCAGCGGACGGTTGTCCATCGCAGACGGCAGGCGGAAGCCGTAGTTGACCAGGTTCTCCTTGCGCGCGCGGTCGCCCTTGTACATGCCGCCGATCTGCGGGATGGTGACGTGGCTCTCGTCGATGAACATCAGCGCGTTCGGCGGCAGGTAGTCCAGCAGCGTCGGCGGAGGCTCTCCCGGCTTGCGGCCGGACAGGTGGCGCGAATAATTTTCGATGCCCTTGCAGAAGCCGATCTCGTTGAGCATTTCCAGATCGTGCCGGGTGCGCTGCTCGATGCGCTGCGCCTCGACCAGTTTGTTCTCGCGCTGGAAGAACGCGATGCGCTCGGCCAGCTCGACCTTGATGGTCTCCAGCGCGGCCAGCACCGTGGCGCGCGGTGTGACGTAATGGCTGGAAGGATACACGGTGTAGCGCGGTACTTTCTGCAGGATATGCCCGGTGAGCGGGTCGAACAGCGCCAGCGTTTCCACCTCCTCGTCGAACAGCGTCAGGCGCAAGGCGTGTTCGCTGCTTTCCGCCGGGAAGATGTCGATCACGTCGCCGCGCACGCGGAACTTGCCGCGCGAAAAATCGATTTCGTTGCGCTCGTACTGCATCTCGACGAGGCGCTTGATCACGTCGCGCTGCGCCATCTTTTCGTTATGGCGCAGGTGCAGGATCATGCCGTGATAATCCACCGGGTCGCCGATGCCGTAGATCGCCGACACCGTCGCGACGATCACCGAGTCCTCGCGCTCCAGCAGCGCCTTGGTCGCCGATAGGCGCATCTGCTCGATCTGCTCGTTGATGCTGGAATCCTTCTCGATATACACGTCGCGCGACGGCACATAAGCCTCGGGCTGGTAGTAATCGTAATAGGAGACGAAATACTCGACCGCGTTCTCCGGAAAAAAATCGCGCAGCTCGGAATACAACTGCGCCGCCAGCGTTTTGTTCGGCGCCATGACGATGGCAGGTCGCCCCAGTTGCGCGATGACGTTCGCCATCGTAAAAGTCTTGCCCGAACCGGTCACGCCGAGCAGCGTCTGGAACGCCAAGCCGTCGTTAAGTCCCTCCACCAGTTGCGCGATGGCCGTGGGTTGATCGCCCGCCGGTTCGAACGGCTGGTGCAGGCGGTAGGGGCTGTCGGGGAAGGTGATGATGTTCATGGTGAGGGGCGTATTGTACGGGGAAAGATTGAATTGCTAAACGATGATGCGTGGGCGGAAGAGGTTGAACGCAGGCATGCGCAGATCGAATCCGGCGAGGCCAAGATGATTTCAGGGCCAGAGGCGCTCGCAAAAATCCGGGCCAAATACGCGTGAACTACTCGCTGCATCTGGAAGCGTCGCAAGACCTCGATGATGCGGCGGCTTACTACCAGAAACAGGCGGGGAATACCTTGTCGCAGGCGTTTCTGAGCGAATTTGAGCATTCGGTCGAACGCCTGCTCCGTCACCCACTGCTGGGTTCCCTGTGGCGAAAAAACAAGCGCAAGTTCGTCATGCCACGCTTTCCATATTCGATCATTTACACCGTATCCAATAACGGGAGAAGCCTCCTTGCTTGCTTTAGTTGAACAAACACGATTGAGGGTATCAAGGAACACCGAGGCGAAACGGAAATCGCAACTCGGCCAGTTTCTGACGCCCGCAAGAACGGCTCAGTTCATGGCCGGTTTGTTTACATCCAAAGATGACTTGAATTGTCGCTTGCTTGATGCAGGCGCTGGAGTCGGTTCGCTATCAAGCGCTTTTCTTGAACGGTGCATTGAAGGTGATTTGAAATTCAAGAAGGTAGAAGTAACCGCCTTCGAATTGGATGGCCTGATTCACAAGGAATTAAATGACGCACTGGCCAGTTACAAAAAAAGTCTGCCGCTTGATTATGAAATACTCGGCGGCGATTTTATCGAGCAAGCGGTCAACAAAATTCAATTTGGTGCTGGCAAAGGATTCACTCACGCAATCCTGAATCCGCCCTATAAAAAAATCAGTAGCGACTCCCACCACCGCCTGTTGCTTCGACAGGCAGATATTGAAACCGTAAATCTCTACTCCGCTTTCGTCGCCTTGGCTCTAGCGATGATGTCGCCGGACGGTCAAGTTGTTGCAATCATTCCGCGCAGCTTCTGTAACGGGCCGTATTACCGGCCATTCCGCGACTTCATGTTGGAGCGTGCTGCTATCCGGCACATGCACTTATTCGACTCGCGCAGAAAGGCATTCAAGGATGACGATGTGCTACAAGAGAACATCATCCTGATGCTTGAACGCGGTGGGAAACAAAGCGATGTGACGGTGACGACATCAACCGATGACAGTTATGCAGACCTCGTTACGCATACACATCCGTTCAACCGTATCGTGTTCCCCGATGATACCGAGCGTTTTATCCATGTGCCGACTTCGGCAGTGCGCAATGCCATCGAACTCTCAAACGCGATTCACTGTTCGTTGGATGATATTGGCATCAAGGTATCGACCGGGCCGGTTGTCGATTTTCGGCTGAAAGAACATCTGCGCGAAATGCCCGAAGCGGGCACCGTTCCCCTCCTGTACCCCGCACACTTTACCGGACAAAACATCGAATGGCCTAAACCGGACATCAAGAAGCCCAACGCAATCCAGCGCAACGCCGTAACGGAAAAATGGCTTTATCCGAATGGCAACTATTGCGTGGTTCGGCGGTTTTCATCCAAGGAAGAAAAGCGCCGAGTTGTGGCAAGCGTAGTTCAGCCGGACACCTTTGCCGATGCCCAAATGCTGGGCTTGGAAAATCACCTGAACGTTTACCACGAAAACAAACATGGTTTGCCAGAAGCGCTGGCGCGCGGCTTGGCCATTTACCTCAACACCACCGGCGTTGATGAAAACTTCCGCCGTTCGAGCGGGCACACCCAAGTCAATGCAACCGACCTCAAGATGATGAAATATCCAAGCCGGGAAGCGCTGATCAAGCTGGGCGAGTGGGCAATGCGTTGCGGCGAGCCAACACAGAGCATGATTGATGAACAACTCGACAAACTGTCCGCATGACAAAGAAAAAGAATAACCATATCGAAGAGGCGCACCAAATCCTCATTTCTCTTGGCCTGCCACGCGCACAGCACAACGAACGATCCGCATTGCCCCTGTTGGCTCTGCTCAACCTCACGCCGGAAAAGAAGTGGGCTAAAGCTGAAAATCCACTTGTCGGCATCACCCCGATCATGGACTGGTCGCGCAAATACTACGGCAAGGAGTATGCGCCAAACACGCGCGAGACTTTCAGGCGGCAGACGATGCACCAGTTCGTCGATGCCGGGATAGCTATTTACAACCCGGATAAACCAGATCGCCCGGTAAACAGCCCGAAGGCCGTTTATCAAATCGCACCCGCCGCGCTGACGCTGCTGCGTAGCTTCGGTGCCAAGACGTGGCGAGACAACCTGAAAACATATCTATCGCAGAATAAAACGCTTGCGGCAAAGTATGCGATGGATCGCAAACAGAACCGTATCTCTGTGCAGATCGCGCCGGGCAAAAAAATGACCCTCAGCCCAGGCGAACACAGCAAGCTGATCCGTGCCATCGTTGAAGATTTCGGCCCGCGCTTCGCACCGGGCAGCGTGCTGGTCTATGCCGGTGATACGGGCGACAAGTGGGGCTACTTCGATGCGGCCTTGCTGACCAAGCTGGGTGTTGATGTGGATGCGCATGGCAAGATGCCCGATGTAGTACTTCACTTCGTCAAAAAGAATTGGCTATTGCTGATCGAGTCTGTCACAAGTCATGGCCCTGTTGATGGCAAACGACATGCCGAGCTGACCAAGCTGTTCGCAGGTTCAAAAGCTGGACTGGTTTATGTGACCGCGTTCCCGAACCGCGCCAACATGAGCCGGTATCTGGGGGAAATCGCATGGGAAACTGAAGTGTGGGTGGCTGATGCGCCATCGCACCTGATACATTTCAATGGTGAGCGGTTTCTTGGGCCGTACACAACATAGCAGTGATGGAAAGGAATAGGGCTCCGTCCCTGAGCAATTACTGGCTCTTTACTTCGAAGACTTGCCCGGGCCTGCCGACGGCTAGCGTGATTGACGTTTGGTAATGAAATAGCTCAATGCCACGGCCTCCGATTAGCCGGAACTGATATAATTTGCAGCAACGATACTCGCCACACCAGCAAATCACTTTGGGGAGAGAACGATGCAAGTCAGCGCCAGCCTGAACCAAAAAATCGTCCAAGCTGTCCAGACCTCGATGCGGATCGAAGGCTGCAAGCCGGTGCAGTCTGCCGCGATCAAAAAGCAGGCCCAAGCCCTGATGGAACAGCATCGTGTCCAAGTATCAGTTCACAGAAAGTAACATCTACCTTCCCGGCACTGACATTCCCAGAAACCGCCTGGGAATAGAAAAACCGGACTTGTTGCACGAAGTAGAAGGAGCGCTGCTGCAACAAGCCTACACCCGCTTCATCACCGAACTCGATCCATCCGTCCGCTTCGACGAAAACTATTTCATATCGCTGCACCGCGACACCTACGAATCCCTGTACGAATGGGCAGGCCTGTACCGCACCGTGGACATGAGCAAAGGCGGCTCGCTGTTCTGCCGCGCGGCCTACCTTGAACAGGAAGCCCACCGTGTCTTCCGCGAACTGGAACAAGAGCAATACATGAAACAGGCCGCAGACCTGACAGTGGAAAAATTTGCCGAACGCCTCGCCCATTACCAGTCAGAACTCATCGCACTGCATCCGTTTTACGAACTCAACGGTCGCATCACCCGACTGTTCTTCGACCTCATCGCCGTGTACAACGGCTACGAGCCTATCGACTACAGCCAAGCGCTGGCAGAAGGCCCCTCTGGCCTGAACGCCTACATCGAAGCCTCCATCCTGTGCGTACAACGTGCCGACAGCAGCAGGTTACAGCAGATCATCCAGCAAGGGTTGCAGCGAACAGGGCTAGCCTAAAATAATTCGACTCCGACACCTATCGACACGTGGAAGAGGCGCTGGCTCTTTACTTCGAGGACTTGCCCGGGCCTGCCGACGGGTAGCGTGATTGACGTTTGGTTTGGTTTGGTCAAACTCAAAATCGATGCCCCTTTGACTCAATTAATAATACAGGATCCGAATCATGACATTGGGTTGGCGCAAGTTATTCGGCCTCAAAGTGACTGAGGACCAACCTTCCGAGGACGGGCCTCATATTCCTGCAGCCGGGCCACGCACTTAGGCTGCGTAAATAAATAAAGGTATCAACTTACGCTGGGAAGTGATATGCTTTCAGTCCATGAGCACTCTACTTGGATTGAAACAAAAGTTTCATG
>JANLID010000243.1 GCA_024654105.1 Gallionella sp.
TCGCTCGGCTCGCGCCCGTTGAACACAATGCCCCATGCGCTGGTGCTATCGCGCCCGCCGGTGTAATCGCCGGTAAATATGAATTTCATAGCGGCCTCCTTGCGGTAATGACGGGAACCCGAAGGCCCCCGCCATATTTACACCATCGTATAGAACACCACCACGGTAACGACACCAGTTCCGCCGGTCGCTGCTGCTGCAATCGCCGTGACCTGAATGATCGCTTCGTCGGTGAAGTTCTTCGGGCCAGCCGATTGCAGAACCCCGGCAAGCGGCAGATAGATGCCCGCCACCGGCAGGTGAACGGAGGCATCGCCGGTCTGGACGCCGAAATTGCCGAAACCATCGGGATCAGCGACTTCCGACCCGTAAGCCGCCCAACCCACATCGATATCGATGGTTTCAGTGGCATTGGTATCGAGATCGGCAGCCTGCAAATATCCGCCGATGACCGTGGCTCCAGCCGGAACACGGCACATCTGAACGATATCGGCTGCGGTGGGGTTGGTCGCCAGCGTATAGGTTCCCCAGGCAACCTGGAGAATACCAGCCGCGCTGCTGGAAGCGACAGGAAACGTAGCCGCCGCCCTTGTTGCGGTGAGAGTAGCCATTTTGAAATTCCTTCACACAAAAAGCGGGGCGAGCCGAAGCCCGCCCCATGATTATCAGACTTCGCCAGCGGAGGCTTCGGTAGCCGCGCCAGTGGTTGCAAAGAAGCCGGTCACGGTGCCGTGATCTTTCGAATCTGCCGTGTCCGTTACCCCGGTACCGAAGCGGGTCTTTTCCACCCCGTAGATGCCGTCGATTGCAACGCCGTACTTGTCGCCGTAATCGAACTCTTCGGTTTTCGTGCGCCAGCGCTTGGCATAGGCAACCGCGACCGCCTGTGCACCGCACAGATAGACCGGGGTTACTTCAGTTGTCGCTGATGCCCCGATGTTGGCATAGATCGGGATATTGTCGACTTCCTTGACAATCGTCCCGTTCCACAGGATGTCCCCGCCCTCAAACAGCTTCGACGCCTGCATATCGACAACAGTGTTCGCAAGAACATTGGTATCGAGCGAGTCGCGAAGGTCCTTGAACGCGTGCGGGTTGGCGAAAGCGACATAGTACCGCTTGCCATTGCCCGAATCGCGCATCGGCCTGAGCTTCGGATTGCTGGTTTTGGCAACCAGAATCATATCGTCAAGCCGATCGAACGTGAACAGATCGTTGGTGGCGTCGAGCTGGCCAAGGTCAGCCGACATATCGGTGCCGCCCGCGCTGCCGCCCTTGGCGTAAACGCCAAACACGGTGCGGTCGGCATTATCCACCAGCCAGGCATCGGCAATCGTCGCGGTGCGTGACAGGAATGGAGTACCATTCAAAGCGCCCAGTTCCTGAATAATCAGGTCGCGGGTGTCTTCAATGGCCCATACCTTGAGCGCTTCCTTGCCTGCATTGCGCAGGTTGATTGCCGACTGCTGTTCGGACATCTCAGGGATGCGGACAGCATTACGCCGCTTGTCAACGACAACCGAGAACGACCTCTGCGTGAGGTCCTCTTCGTTGCCTTCCAAGGTGGCCGTTCCGGTGGTGGCTGCGTTGGTCAAACGATTGACCAGTTGGAGGGTGATCTTGTCGCCCGGCTTGGTGCCGAGGTCCTCTTTCACCTGGATGACTGCACCAGCAGTCGTGCCCATCAAACTCTTGAATGGACCTTCCTGAATGTATTCCATCCAGAACTGGTCATCCCATTGTTCGACCTGAAGGGCTGTTGGGACGGTGGTATCCGCCATAGCGATATTCCTTCTTGGTTACGGTCCCTCGCAAGGGTCCGGGGAGGGGCGACGTCTCGCGACGTGGAAAGCCCGTTATGTATCGAGCATCGAACTCAAAGACTTTGGCCCTGACCATGCAGGACCGCCGCGCGATGCCATATTGCGTTCACCGCTCAAGGTAGGAGGCGTCTCAAGTGGCACCTGCTTTTGTGCATCTGCCAGAATTGCCTGCCGTTCCTGTTCGCGGATTTGTGCCCGCAGTTCGTCCAGATTGGTTGCCCCAAGTTCCTGCATGGTCTGCTGGTTCTTGAAAGCACGATAGGCAGTCATCCACGGATGTTGGCTTTCCGCAACCTGCTGGTTCACAGCGGGATTGCTACCGACATATTCGAAGATTTTCTGCTTGATCGTCCCGAAATCCTCGTGCTGCTGTTCCATAAGAAGCTCGGACATCATCAGGCGCGAACCCATCCTCGACTGCTGAACCGCAGTCGAGACAAGCTGCTTTCCCCATTTGTCCTCGTCTTCCCATAGCGTTGCTGGAGGTTCGGGTGGTTGTTCTGGTTGCTTGCGGGATTCGATTTCCTTTTGCAGTGCATCAAGGCGGTCTTTGAGAGCCTTGTTTTCGTCACGAACCGCACGGAGCGGCTCATAGACTTCCTTGGGCAACTGGTCGGCGGTGGACGGCGGCTCCACTTCCTGAGGCTCTGTAACCTCAGACTCAACGCCCTTTTTTGCGAACTTCCCGCTTTCATCGCGGGGGTGCGCTTCAGGTTCCGGCGTGGGTTCGGCTTGCGCCTCTGCCACAGGTTCCTGTTCATCGTCCAGTAGTTGGTCCATTGACTTGCTCATGATTGCACCTTCACGCCCTTTATGGATGGCGGCTCCATCGAAACGCCCGTTGAACCCGGCGGCGGCTTTCTACGCCCTCACGGCGTTGAAACGTTAAGGCGCGGCAACTCCCCTATCCATGGGTAGTAGCGGCGCAATTCCTCAAAATCCTCATTCAACCGGTCAAACCTTAACACCCGGTCACAGGTTCGCAGCACCGGCCATTGCGGCTCTAGATGCCAGTCACCGCACTGGGCCGAACAAAACTGCTCGAAGTCCAGTCCCGGCTCCATAATACTCAATCCCCGCTGGTAGTGGCGGAACGTTGCCAGCAATCTATCGCGGGGTTCGCGCCAGACCGCCACACACTCGCCTTCGAACGGTATCCGCTTTCTTACCCCGTTTGCCTGCAACGCCGCGCTGATCGAGGTGCTGGCGTTCTTGCGCAGCAGCAGAAAATGCAAGCCCCCACCTGCGAACTCGCCCTTGCGGACGTTGTATTCAATCCGCAAGACCTTCGACCGGTATGCGGATGGCGCTCATTGAACCATCGAACTCGCGCAGGACTATGCCTACAGCCTGCCCGTCCTCAATAGGCTGGGCCTGTTCAATGCGTGGCCAGGTTTTCATGCCGCGATCCTC
The DNA here is from genome assembly GCA_024654105.1 of Gallionella sp. Lineage (GTDB taxonomy): Bacteria > Pseudomonadota > Gammaproteobacteria > Burkholderiales > Gallionellaceae > Gallionella. The sequence goes on from JANLID010000243.1 coordinate 3,237, forward strand.
GCATTGCCCGCCTTGGCCCCGGCCTCAAACGCCTTGGTCTGCGCATTGATAGCAGTCGCCTCGGCAGTGGCAAGGTTCTCAGCCGTCTCGCTTTGCGTCTTTTCAATCTCCGCCGCAGTCCCGGTCAATTGCATCTGCTGCATTTGCTGCTGCATCTGGACCTGCTGCGGATCGGGCGGTTGCCGCAATGCCTCAAGCACCTTTTCCTTCTCGCGGAATGCACTGTTGGCAAACAGCGCTTCCCACAGAATAGGTTGAATGTTCGGCGGAGCGCCCGGCAGCATCTTGGCCACCACTTCGAACTGTTCAGCCTGTATAGTCGGGGTATCAATTCCCTCGTCAACCAGAATGTCCACGTCCAGTTCGGTGACGTTGTTTTCAACCGCCACAACCTCTTGAGCACGCGGATCGGTCGCCAGCACCTGCAAGCGCTGGAGAACCTGCGGATCGGCATCCTGCATGTTGTCCTTCGTCACGCCCATCTGCCGCGCCATCTGCTGCAATGCCGTCACCGGCTTATTGAGCCCGACAAACCGCACATTGTTCTCGTCATCGGTGACACGAATCCAGCGCTCGGCAGTCCAGTATTGCCGCACCCTCGCCCACACCGAACGGTAAACCATCAGGCTCAAGCGGCGGATGCAGTCGAGAAAATCAGCGGCCTCGGTCATGCCGCCCATTTGCTGCAATGCAATCGCCTTGCCCGACTGCGAACCGGTATCCTTGCCCGCCAGTGCAGAATTGGCCCCGGTGCGGTGAATGTGCTCCCTTGCGTCCTGCATCAATGCCAGGTTGCCCGAAAGCATGTCGGTTGTGCGCAGCACCTCGACATCGCCGTTCTCACCGATGAACACCCCGTCCGGTCTTGCCAGCTCCTTGCGCACATCGTCGGCATTCTGCGCCACCGCCGGGCTGACCCTGATCTGCCGACTGTTTGACAGGTGCAGCGACTTCGACCGGCGCTTGTTGATCTCATCCTGCGGCGATAGCATCGACTGCACTTCGCCGTATCGGTTGTTATCGCGGTCAACATACAGGCTGATTGCCTTGATCGGGCATTCTGGCTCGCCATCGTCGCCAATATACGGGCTGGGCTGCTTGTCCACCACATAACCCGAACCAGTGAAGATGCAGAAGTTCCACGTTCCGCCTTCACGGACGTAGTGCTCGCACAATCTCACCCGCTTGCGGCTGTAATCAGCCCACAGGTTCCATTTCGGCTTGTCGTCATAGGTATCGGTGTGCTGCGAATGCGCCCATGTCGCATTAAGCACGTCTGCGGCCTCTGGGTACGCGTCAAGCGCATCCTCAAGGTCCATCCATGTGACAATACCCTGAAACTTGGCATCACTGAAATCATCGGCGCTCGAATGCGCGTCATAGTAGTACCGGTCCCAACTAATCGGCCTGATCTCAGGGTCTATAACAGGCGTCATCGCAGTGGACGTCATCAACTGCCCGCGATTAACCTTCTTCACCCCGACAAAGACAATCCCGGTGCCTTCAATGGCCAGGTTCTTCGCCGCCTTCGAACGTACCGCATCCCATTCGCTGTCATCAACGACATAGCGGATGGCGTCGGTTGCCGCCCGTGCCGCGTCCTCGTCATCGGGTGTGCGCGGGAATGCCTTGGGGTCCTTGCGGGTCTGCTTTTCCAGCCCCAACATGGTCTTGACCTTGGGCTTGACCTCGTTGAACACCACAGTCGGCTGGCCGCGTGCGTTGAGCGCCTTTTCTTCCTCGCTGGTAAGCTGCTTGTCGTCGAAGTAGTCACGGCACTTCTCGGACTTCTCACGCGCCGGACGGGTGATTTCCTCGGACGTTTCGAACTGCCGGACGTAAACCATGTGCTCCATCAGACGGTGCCCAGCCATTCCTTGAGTTCAGCAATCGCTTCGTCTTGTTTACCCAAGCCATGACGCACAGCGCGGCGGATCGTCTCGCCGTGAGCATCAACCATTATCACCGAAAGGCCATAGTTTGGATATGTGTTCCAAGCCCAGAACTCATCTGTCCACACCGCAGTGACGCGCGCATCATCGAAAGCCGGAATAAGGTCTGGCCGCTTGTTGGCGCGAAAGCGGTTGGGTTGTTTCACTACACTGTCTTCCAATTCAGTGACCCTTCCTTGTCATTGCGGTTCCAGCGGTCGCGCGTTTGCTGTTTAGGCTGCACCTTGACAATCGCCGGGTGCGCCTGATCTATCGCCCTGCCAATCAAGCTGGCGGTGTCCACTTCGTCATCGTGCTTGCCTGCCGGGAATACCAAGAACTCGCTCAAGTCCGCAGCCTGTTCGAAATGAACACGCCCCGACGCCGCCATTGCCTGAAACGACCGCGCCCGTGTTGGTTTGTCGGCAACGCTGGGCAGCCATTCTAGTCGGCAGTGGACGTTACGTTCCCGCATCCGTCTAGCAATGAGCGGCCCAACAGCCTTTTGAATAACACCGCCTTCGCCGAAGCAACACAAGGGCTTCCACCGGGCGATAAGATCAAGCTTCCTTTCAACCCAGATGTCGCTAGATGTCTGGCCCTTCCACTGATCGGCACGGTAAACATCCCCTTGGCTGTCAATGCCCCAGACCGTCAACACCGTGTAATCGCCGCCGCCATCGGTCACAGCAAAGTCGGTCGTCATGTAATACCTGCATTCAGGCAGCGTGTCCCATGACTTGAACCATGAGCGCTGAAAGAACGTGCCTTCGTCAGGCTGGGGTTTCTGCTGGTACAGCGCCGACCATTCACGCGGGCCAATCGTGTCCTTGATCCGTTCAAGCGCTTCAATCGGATACCACTCCGGCCATAACGCCTCATAGTTCTTGCCAATCGCGGGCAG
>JANLID010000250.1 GCA_024654105.1 Gallionella sp.
GGATAACCCGCCGCACAGTTGAATGATGCGGTCGGCCAGCGTGGACTTGCCGTGGTCGATATGGGCGATGATGGAGAAATTACGGATTAACTGCATGAGAGCCTAATAAAAATCCCGCCGCAACCGGCGTTTTCGCAAGGCGCGAATTCTAGCCGATTTGGGCGGGATACGCAGGACTGTAATTATTTTTCGTCGAGCCTGATCGCCACATATGAGGCGGCGTTGCCGCGGCGCACCAGCAGTGCGACATTCCTCCCCTTGGGAACCTGTTTGAGGATTTCATTGAACTGATTCAACGAATGGATCGGCGTATTGCCGATTGCCAGCAGCACATCCCCCTGCTGCAATCCGGCGGCGCGCGCGGCCGAGCCCTTGACCTCCTCCACCAGCAGCCCGCCCTTGATTTGCAGCTCCTGTAACTGTTCACGGGTCAATTCGATAACGGCAATACCCAGGCGCGAGATCATTTCAGCAACATCGTCGGCCAGTTTTTGGGCAGAGCGCGCCAGTTTTGCATCTTCCTGCATCTCGGCGACTTCTACCGTGATGTGCCGGATTTCACCCTTGCGCCACAGATCGACCACCACCTTGCTGCCGGGTTTGGTCGCCGCAACGATGCGCGGTAAATCGCCGGAGCTGTCGACAGATTTGCCGTCGAACTTGAGGATTACGTCGCTCGCCTCGATGCCTGCCTTGTCCGCCGGACCATTTTTTTCGACGTTGCTGATCAGCGCGCCATTCGGTTTGCTCAGGCCGAACGATTCGGCCAGTTCGCGAGTCAACTCCTGAATCATTACGCCGATGAGCCCGCGCGTTACCTTGCCGCTGGTGCGCAACTGGTCGGTCACTTGCGTCGCCACATCGATCGGTATGGCAAAAGACAAGCCCATCGAACCGCCGGAACGGGTATAAATTTGCGAATTGATGCCGACCACTTCGCCGTTCATGTTGAACAACGGCCCGCCGGAGTTGCCGGGGTTGATCGCTACATCGGTCTGGATGAACGGCACGAAATTATCCTGCGGCAGGGAGCGCCCCTTGGCGCTGACGATGCCCGCCGTGACGCTGCTATCGAAGCCGAACGGCGAACCGATGGCGACTACCCATTCACCGACCTTGAGATTATTCGGGTCGCCTACAGTGATTTTCGGCAGGCCGGTCGCTTCGATTTTCAGCAAAGCCACATCGGTGCGTTTGTCTGAACCGATGACCTTGGCACTAAACTCGCGTTTATCGGTAAGGCGCACAGTAATTTTATTGGCGCTGTCCACGACATGCGCGTTGGTCATGATGTAGCCATCTGCGCTGATGATGAAGCCCGACCCCAATGATTGCGATTCCTGTTCGCGCGGCATCTGTGGCGCGAAGCGGCGGAAGAATTCATAAAATGGATCATTCTTCGGCACATTGGGGAAATCTTGCGCATGGCGAATGATTTGTGTGGTGCTGATATTGACCACCGCAGGCCCCTGTTTTTCCACCAGCCCGGTAAAATCAGGCAGTTCTTTGGCTTGGGCCAATGAGATAAAAAACACTCCTGCCACCAGGACAGCCAGACCAAAAAATTTTCTCGACATGTGCATTTCTCCTGAAAAAAATTTAATAATCAAACCACATGAACCAGTTATGTTAACCAGCGGCTTATGTCACCGTATTTTGGTGATTTAGCCGAATTGCTAGTTGTCCCATCAATCACCTTTGCTGCATTGCCGCGTAATGTGGGGCAGGTTTTGGCGATGAGGCCGATGCGATGAAGTCCATTTGGCAAAAACGAATCCGCTCACCAAACCGGATAACGCGCCAATCGCGGCATAAACGTCTCGTTGTTCTACTTGTGCAGCCAACAAGCTGCCGAGCGTTGCGCCCGTTAACAACAGCAGCAATGGCAGCAGATAGACCAATCC
>JANLID010000251.1 GCA_024654105.1 Gallionella sp.
TATGGGTCGCCGAACAGGCTTCGAACGCCTGATAGGCTCTGGCAAGTTCACGCAAGACCGGAATGAAAGATTTTTGCGGCATGGCTGCTCATCAAGTTATGACTGAAACAATTTTATGTTCTAATTAGAACTAATGTCAAGCATGAGCATGCGATGGCAACTTATTTTCCTGCGGACGTTCTAACGCGGCATGCGGATTTGCTGCCGGCCTGTTTTGTCTTGAAATTCCAGTGGTGATCCTCATGTAACGAACCGGGTAAAGGGGGATGGTAAACTGCGCCCACTTTTTTAGTTTGATGGAGACAAGTGTATGAAACGGATTTTCCTGTTTGTTTTGACCAACCTGGCAGTGTTGTTCGTGATCAACATCACTCTGCGCCTGCTCGGTGTGGATCGCTGGGTGGACGAAACCGGTGCGATTGATTTCAATGCGCTGCTGGTGCTGTCGGCGGTGATCGGTTTTTCCGGCTCGCTGATCTCGCTGGCGATGTCCAAATGGTCGGCCAAGCGCATGGTCGGCGCGCGGGTGATCGACAATCCGAGCGACCCGACCGAGCGCTGGCTGGTGGACACCGTAAAACGTCAGGCAATCTCGGCGGGTATCGGTATGCCTGAGGTGGCGATTTACGACGCGCCGGACGTGAATGCGTTTGCCACCGGCTGGAACCGCAACGCCGCGCTAGTGGCGGTGAGCACCGGGCTGCTGCGCAGCATGAGCCGCGACGAGGCCGAGGCGGTGCTGGCGCATGAAATCAGCCACGTCGCCAACGGCGACATGGTGACGCTGGCCCTGATCCAGGGCGTGGTGAATACCTTCGTGATCTTCTTTGCCAAGCTGTTTGGCTATTTTGTCGACCGCGTGATCCTCAAGAATGATCGTGGCGGATATGGTATCGGCAGGTTCGCCGCAGAGATCGTGGCGCAACTGGTGCTGGGCGTGCTGGCCAGCATGATCGTGATGTGGTTCTCGCGCCAGCGCGAATTCCGCGCCGATGCGGGCGGCGCGAATCTGGCAGGGCGGCAGAAGATGATCGCCGCGCTGGAACGCCTCAAGGGCAATCACGAACAGGCGACCCTGCCGGAACAGATGGCCGCCTTCGGCATTTCCGGCGGCAAGCGTTTTTCGAAATTGTTCATGACCCATCCGCCGCTGGACGAACGGATCGAAGCGTTGCGTTCCGCTCGTTAAGCGGCGGACAGCGCAAAAAAAGGCCTGCGTTGCAGGCTTTTTTCATGGTTCTATGCTTGTTGTGCGAATGAAGTCGCACCTACCGGCACCTGCTTTTCTTCTCGTCCCCACGGTCTGATGAAACAACTAGACATCATGTATTGGCCTACCGCACTTCAAGCGACGCGGATTAAACTTGAGGTTCCGTAAAACCACAGGCTCAGAGCCGAAATTGAGGGGATAGGTCATGAAAGAGTTTAGCAAATACATCGGGCTGGATGTGCACAAGGAAACGATAGCGGTATCAGTGGCAGAAGCCAATGGCGGCGAGGTTCGCTACATCGGAGAGATCGCCAATACGCCGGAGGCGATCGAGAAGCTGGTCAAGCAACTCAGAAAAGGTGGCGCGAATTTATCTTTTTGCTACGAAGCGGGGCCATGCGGATACGGCATCTACCGGGAATTGACTGATCTTGGTTGGGATTGCCAGGTGGTTGCGCCGTCGCTGATTCCGAAGAAAGCAGGTGATCGGGTCAAGACTGATCGGCGCGACAGCATGATGTTGGCGAGACTACATCGGGCGGGCGAGTTGACGGCAGTATGGGTGCCGGATGGCGCACAGGAAGCGTTGCGCGACCTGACGCGGGCGCGCGAGGACATGAAGCATTTGCAGCGGCAAGCCAAGCAGCGCTTGTTGGCATTTCTGCTGCGGCATGGCAAGCGCTATGACGGCAAGAGCAACTGGACACAAGCGCACTATCGCTGGATGGAAGCGGTGAAGTTCGATCACCCGGTGCAGCAGATCGTGTTCCAGGAATATGTCGATACGGCCAAGGCGATGACCAAGCGCGTTGCAGCGTTCGACAAACAGATCGAGAGAGCGGCTGCCGAGTCGGTGTTTTGGCAGGTGATTGAAGGCTTGATGGCTTTGCGCGGAGTGAACTTATTGACTGCCACAACGATAGTGGCCGAGATCGGTGACTTGAGGCGCTTCGCCAGCGCGCCGCAACTGATGGCGTATCTGGGCGTGGTGCCCAGCGAACACTCCGGCGGCGGCATCAAATCGCGCGGCGGCATTACCAAGACCGGCAACGGCCATGTGCGCCATGTGCTGGTGGAAGCGGTCTGGACTTATCGGCACTCCGCGAGAAAAACAACCGTCTTGCAGAAACGTGCCGAGCGCACATCGGAAGCGGTGCAAGAGATTGCATGGAAGGCGCAAACGCGTTTGTGCGGGCGTTACCGGCTATTCGAGGGTCGAGGCAAGCTGAAGGTGCAGGCATGCACGGCGATCGCACGCGAGCTGGCCGACTTTATCTGGGCGATTGGCCAAGCGCTGCCGCAGCCAGCGGCAAAAGTGTAAGGAGAAATTATCATGGGCGTACAGTGTGTCGGCAGCAGAATGGGCAACGGCGGGAGAACCCTCAAGATGGCCAGGAGACGTCTGGCAACGGAATGACCCTCGATACTAGAGCGAGGCAGCTCCCCGACGAATCGGTTGTCATGCGGTAACCAACCCGCGCATATCAGACTGATCAACCGTCGGCATGCCGTCCGTTCTGCTGCCCACACACTGCACGATGATTTAGAAAATATTATTGAATCTCTTCGGGTTGAATTCCCCGCCGCTTGCGGCGAATGACTTGACCAGACCCGGATTGATACCCCGCTGCTTGCAGCGGGGTTATTCATTTACTTGACGGGTCAATACATATCAGCCACTCGACTAGTCTTACTGTGTCATAAAATGTCGTATAATTGCATCGTAATAGTTTCTGACAGGAATCATGATGGACGCAGCCAAGGAGTTCAATCGTTACATGGATCATTTGTCTGAAAGGCTCGGTCATGTTGACCGACACGCGGGGTTGAGCGGGTATTGCACCGGCCTGATGCTGCCCTTGTCACGCAAAAGCGTAGAACCCATGGCGGCACGCGTTGACCCGCTTCACGCCAGCGCACGGCACTAGCAGCCTGTCGGACTTAAAATTTCACCAACCACCCCAATAAAATGCTATAATTCGTCGCGTAATCATAAAGTTATCACACAAAACCCATGAGCCG
>JANLID010000263.1 GCA_024654105.1 Gallionella sp.
GGATTGGACACACACCACGCCCTGATTTCCCGCAGAGTCGCCGCACCGTCAACCGCAGGATATGCCCTTTCCAGTTCGGCAAGGAAATCTTTGCCTACCCCCCACTGCGCACCACCAACGATGGGGATGTATTCAACGCCGTTCGCCGGGTCGCCAGCTAAGAGCGAGTCTTTCTCGCTCGAAGCTAAAGGTTTTGACTTTTTGGTTGTGGTTGTGGGTGTGGCTGTGATATGTGATTGTGGATGTGGTAGGTTAGATTCCGGTTGCCCTACCGGTTGAACCACGGTTGAACCACGGTTAGAATATCTTGCCTGCGCCGAGAGCTTTCCTTTTCGGGACTGTTCCGCTATGAAATCGGCCTGTTTCACAAGTTCGGCGTCGCAGCGTTCGTGGTGCAGAAACCCACCCTTGTCGACAAAAAACTCTGCGGCGATCTTCCTGACCGCTTCCCGTTCTTCACTGGTCTGGCTGGCAACCATCCTGTACAACCCCTCTAAATTGGCCGGTAACGGCCCCCTGCGCTCGTAGTAGGCTTCAAGCAAACGCCGGTATGCTGCATCCTCGATAAATGTTAGGTGCGTGGTTTTGGCCCGGTAGTCTGCCGGGTACCAAGCAAACCACGGCTTTGCGCTCATTACTGAGATTTCCCATTCGCCGCTTTGAGTAGTCCGCCTGTGCGGAGATGTATCCAAGCCTGAGTCTTGGACGGGATTGACCCCTTGCGCTTCCAGTAGTTCACGATCTGGCGCGTGACCTGCAAAGCGTCTGCCGCTTGCCGCTCGCCGCCGTAGTGCCGAATTACCTGTTCGGGTGTCATGGGCGCATAATAATTGCCATTTCCCGGCTTGTCAAATCTTTTTGCAAAAAACGCTTGACACCCTGCAAAAGCATTTGCTACTATCCTCCTGACACCCAAATCAGGAAACCAGATGCCAACCACCACCAAATATTTCAGCGGAGACCACGAAGTCAGTTCGACTCGCTGGCTCCCCAAGTCCGAAGCGGAAAAGTTATTCCCCGGCATTAAATGCGTTCGCGTCGACGGTTACTCGGTTATAGCCGGGTGGGTTCCTGGTCGCATGCAAGACGCCGATTTGGTTCCGGTAACGCGCCAAATTTTCTACAGCGCACGCCCGAGCCTGCACAAATGTGATGCACGGTGCCGGCATGCGAAAGGCCGGAATTGTGAATGTGCCTGCGGCGGCGCCGGACACGGAGCGGGGGATTGATATGGCAGAAGTCCAATACGCACTCTGTTCGATCGCGATCATCAACGCAATTCGATCATCAGGGTATGCGCTGAGCAAATCCCAATGCGCTCTGATCATGCCGGCCATCGCGCCATTTCTGGATGAGGCATATCGCGCTGGGCAACAAGCCGAAAAAACTATATTTGATGCGGTAATGAACCAGAAGAACTAATGATCCAGGAGGCAGCATGGAAACCAGCGTAGTCAGCAGCAAGCCAGTGAAGCACACGCCGGGGCCGTGGTCGTTAGAAACGGTCGCCACATCTGCTGGAAGTTGTCACAAAATCGGGCCATTCCCTTCGCTTGGCGTGTACCCACAAACCAACGCATGTGTTTACGCCGATTCAGTGCGGGTCGGTATTGATGACAGGGGTGGGGTGTGCGCGATTGCCGATGAATTGTTAGCCAACGCCCGCCTGATAGCCGCCGCGCCTGATGGCTATGCGCTTGCCGTAGCCGTCGCGGAACATTTCAAAGACACCGATGCGCCGCTCGGGAAAATGGCGCGCGATTTTATCGCAAAGGTGCAGCCATGACCATCCAACACATTAGCGATAACCTACCCGACAGTGAC
>JANLID010000287.1 GCA_024654105.1 Gallionella sp.
CTGCCATTTTCCTTGACAGGCTGGGCAATGGTTCTGACCCATTTATGGTTGCCCTTGGTGGTCATCATCTCCAGTTCGAGGTCATAAGGCGTACCGTCCGCAATGGCCGCCTTGATGGCCGCTTCGATCTTCTGCCGGGATTCGCCCTGATAAAATCCAAGCCCGATTTCAAAGCTGGTTGCCTCTGCCGGATCCATGTCATGAATCCGCGCCACCTCTTCCGTCCATGCACCTTCGCCGGTCTGCGCATCGAATTCCCAGCCGCCCATCTTGGCCATCCTGCCCATTTCACTGAGCAACGCCTCGCTCTTCTTCAGGGTCTGTTCCGCTTTCTTGCGCTCGGTGATCACATCGAACACGGCTACGAAGTAGCCTTTTTCCGGGCTATACACCGATATCCAGAACCACTGCTGTAAACCTTCCAGATAGATTTCAAACCGCTCCGGTTTGCCGGACAGCGATACGCGCCCGTAGATTTCGAACAATCCGGGGTCGGACTGCCGGATGCCCGGAATGACTTCGGACACTTTTTTGCCGGTGACATTCTTCAATCCAGTCAGCGTTTCGAAGGCGGCATTGACGCCGAGATAAATGAAATCCTGCGGCTGCTCCTGCTCAAAAATCATCCGGCAATAGGCGAACCCGTTCAGCATATTCTCGAACAAGGAGCGGTAGAGTTTCTCGCTCTCGATCAGCGCCGCCTCGGCGCGGCGGCTCTCGGTGATGTCTTCAAGGGTGTGTACTGAGTAGAGATAAGCGTCCTGTTCATCCTTTACGGAAAAGGTGCGCGAGCGGTAGATTGCCTCGCCGACCGCCACTTCTTCTTCTTCTTCTTCTTCTGCTTTTTCCATCGCCCGCAGGCAGCAGGACATAGGTGCATGGTTTTTCGGGAAGACTTCGTAGTAAGGCTGGCCGATGATTTCATGGAAGGGAATTCCGGCGCATCGCTGATAAGCCTTGTTGCAGCGCAGGATGCGGAATTGTCTGTCATGCAGAAAGATCGGATCGTTTACCACGTCCAGCGCGGCCATCCATTCCTGGTGCGCCTGCTCGATTTTCCTGCGCCCCGCTTCGAGGTCTTCGAGCATGAACAGCAGCGCGCTGCGGTTCTCCTCGGCTTCCAGCGCTCTTAGCCGGTTCTCTGTTTCGCGGTTCTCCAGCCGGGCTTGCAATTTGGCAACGGTGTGTTGCGCGGCTTGCAGTTCTTGTTGTAGTTCTTGTTGCAGTTTCTCGATGGTATCGCTCATGACCAGGTGCTGGCTGGCTGGTCAGGGGCAAGCTGGTCGCGCAACGCGGCGTTTTCTTCCACCAGTTTCTTCATGTGCAGTTCGCGTTCCACGGTGAGTTTCTGGAAGCAAGCAATAATGTTGAAAAGCCTTGTTTTCATTTTTTTCAACGGATGAAGTTATCAATTTCTGGTTTCGTCATTCCGGCGGCGCCCATCCTGCTCTCCTTCTCAAAAACGGGTACTGACCAAGTTTGCAGGATCGGCGCACAGATCAGCCCAACCCGGTTATGTCACGTTAATCCATAATTCAAAAAATGTATATATGCCGAATTGCATAGATAATTCGGCCTATTGAGGAATCCGGGAACGAAGGTGAAAAGGAAGGTGAAAAGAAAAATTTCGTCTGGATTTAGACGAATTTTCAGGGGCGCCCTAAGCGAGAACTTCAGCTTCAACCGCCAGCTTGCCGACCCGCCCTTCCACCTCGCGCATCACGACCTCGTGTCGCGGCAACGCACCGGCATCCAGACCTTGCAGGTATTGGCGCAGCGACACCAGTTCATAACCCTGCGCCTGCCAGCCTTGCAGCAATTGCTCGAAGATTGGCAGCAATTTGCCGCCTTCCAGTTCGGCGTGCAGGGTGAAAACATGGCCGGATACTGATGGTTTTTCGGTGAGTTGCAGGATGTGTTGTGCGATGTTGTCCGGCGTGACGCCGTCGCGATTCAGCAATTCGTCCAGCGTCGGTAGTGTGGTGGGCAGTTGCGGGCAGGCGATGATCTCGGCTTGCCAAGTGGGAATGAAGGGATGTGTGCCACGCGTATCCGAGCTGTAGTCAAAACCCAGGCGTTGCGTCAGGCGCAGTGCGTGGCGGTTGGTCTGCCAGCCGGCGGCGGCGTGGGCGTGCGGCGCTTCGCCGAAAATTTCCGTGTAGCGCTCCACCGCGCGCTGCATCTCGCGCCGTGTCCACTCGGCATCCCTGCCCGCCACATGATCCTGCCAGCGGATATGGTCGTAGCAGTGAATGCCGGTCTCGAAGCCCGCATCGCGCACACCGCGCATGATGTCCGCGCATTTTCTACCGATGTCCGGCCCCGGCAGCAGCGTGCCGTACAGCAGCGTCTTGATGCCGTAATGCTCCAGCACCGAAGTGCGCGACACCTTGCCGATGAAACCGGGACGGAACACGCGCTTGATGGCACGTCCGGTGTGGTCCGGACCGAGCGAGAAGAAAAAAGTGGCCTGCGCGTTATAGCGCTGCAGCGTTTCAACCAGACGCGGCACACCTTCGCGCGTGCCGCGATAGGTGTCGACGTCGATCTTGAGGGCGAGTTGTTTCATTTCAGGATCGAGGAGCGAGGAGCGAGGAGCGAGGATCGAGTAATAAGCAAGGCAGCGGTCTTCAGCTCGTTCCTCAATCCTCGCTCCTCGATCCTGCTTTTCAATCCACCAGGCCGCGTGCTTCTGCAACCTGGCCGCGGTACGCGTCGAATATGTTGCGCAGCGTGTCGGCCATGTTGACGGTCGGCTTCCAGTCCAGTTCCTCGCAGGTATTGGTGATTTTCGGCACGCGGTTCTGCACGTCCTGGTAGCCTTTGCCGTAATACGCTGCCGAGGTGGTTTCGACGATCTTCGCCTGCTGCGCCGATGGGCGGTATTCGGGGTATTCGTTGGCCAGCTTGAGCATCATGCCGGCAAGGTCGCGGATCGCATAGTTATTGGCCGGGTTGCCGATGTTGTAAATTTTTCCGGTAGCAACCCCGTCCTTGTTCTCGATAATTTTCATCAGCGCGGCGATGCCGTCATCGATGTATGTGAACGCGCGTTTCTGGTGTCCGCCATCCACCAGGCTGATGTTCTCGCCGCGCACGATGTGGCCGAGGAATTGCGTGACCACGCGCGAGCTGCCTTCCTTGGGCGTATGGATCGAGTCCAGTCCGGCGCCGATCCAGTTGAACGGGCGGAACAGGGTGAAGTTCAAGCCTTCCATGCCGTAGCCCCAGATCACGCGGTCCATCAGTTGCTTGGAGCAGGAATAAATCCAGCGCGGCATGTTGATCGGGCCGCAAATCAGCTCGGAATTTTCCGGGTCGAATTCTTCGTCGTGGCACATGCCGTACACTTCCGAGGTGGATGGGAACACCAGATGCTTGCCGTATTTCACCGCCGCGCGCACGATCGGCAGGTTGGCCTCGAAGTCCAGCTCGAACACGCGCAGCGGCTGCTTGACGTAAGTGGCGGGTGTGGCGATCGCCACCAGCGGCAGGATCACGTCGCACTTGCGCACGTGGTACTCGACCCATTCCTTGTTGATGGTGATGTCGCCCTCGAAGAAGTGGAAGCGCGGCTGACCGATCAGGTCTGAGATGCGGTCGGCGCTCATGTCCATGCCGTAGACTTCCCAGTCGGTGGTCGCCAAGATACGGTTGGACAGGTGGTGGCCGATGAAACCGTTCACACCCAGGATCAGTACTTTTTTCATTGCTATTTCCTTAAAAATTAAACTCAATTTTTCCGTGCCGTACCTTATCGTTCCCACGCTCCGCGTGGGAACGCAACTTGTGACGCTCCGCGTCACGAAGGCACACGCTCATAACCTTGGCCACAAACGCCGCAGAGCGGCTAGGGCAGCGTTATCACGCGGAGCGTGGTAACGATAAGAATAACAAACAGCTACTTAATCAAACTCGAATTTATTCGCGCCGTACTTTGCCGCAAACTCCGCCGCGCCCATCTCCACGCCATCCAGCTCGAAGCGCACCACGCGCACCACGCCGCTGCCGCAGATCGCATAAGCCTTGCCGTTCTTGACGTAGAACGCCGGCTTTTCGTCGCTGACCGTGCAACCGGTGACCAGCGTTTGCAGAATACGCATGGGCTTGCCCAGCAGTCGCGTCATCGCGCCGGGATAGGGCGGCGCCACGGCGCGCGCCAGGTTGTGGATAGCCTGTGCACTTTGCGACCAGTCGATAATGCCGTCTTCCGCCTTGCGCCCGCCGAAATATCCGCCCTTGCTCAAGTCCTGCCGCACCGCCTGCGCCTTGCCTGCCAGCAATGCGGGCAGCACGCCATGCAGCGCGATCTCCGCGGCTACCGTCACCTTCTGGAACACTTGCAGCGCGGTGTCGTCGGGCAGGATCGGCACCGCCTGCTGCGCCACGATATCGCCGTTGTCCGGCTTCTCGGTCATGTAATGCAGCGTCGCGCCGGTTTCCGTTTCGCCGTGGATGATCGCCCAATTCACCGGCACCCGTCCGCGATATTTAGGCAGCAGCGAACCGTGCATGTTCAGCGCGCCGTGTTTCGGAATCTCCAGCAACTCGCGCTTGAGCATCTCGCGATAATAAAATGAAAAAAAGAAATCCGCTTGCAACGACCGGATCTGCTCTGCCACTTCCGGCACATTCGGGTTGTCCGGCGTGATGACCGGAATATCATGCAACGCTGCCAGTTCTGCGACGCTGTCAAACCAGATGGTTTCCGTCGGATTGTCGCAGTGCGTAACCACCAGCGCGACCTCCACGCCGTGCGCCAATAGCACAGATAAGCATCTGTAGCCTACGTTGTGGTAGGCAAATACCACTGCCGAGGATCGAGGATCGAGGATTGAGGATTGAGGAAAATCCACCGCTCCGGTATTAACTCCCTCCTCGCTCATAGGTGAACCGCCGTCTTTTCAGGATTGATGTTCGATGATTGAGGAGAATCTGCTGCCCCGTTTTTTAACTCGATCCTCGATCCTCGATCCTCGATCCTGCTTTCAAGCACCGCCTCCACCAGATAGCGCGGCCGGTGGCGCACCTGCTGGTAGATGCGCCCGATGTATTCGCCCAGCAGGCCGATGCCGAACAGCGCGATGCCGATCAGGAAGAACATCAGCGCGAACAGCGTGAACAGCCCTTCCGCCTCGGGACCGACCACCAGGCGGCGAATCGCCAGGAATACGAAAAACAGGCCGGAAAACAGCGAGATCAGCATGCCCGCCATCGAAAACCATTGCAACGGCACCAGCGAAAAGCCGGTCATCAGGTCGAAATTCAGCCGGATCAGGCTGTACAGCGAATACTTCGATTCGCCCGCAGTGCGCTCCTCATGTCCCACTACCACCTCGGCGGGATTGCGCGCGAAGCTGTAGGCCAGCGCCGGGATGAAGGTGTTCACTTCCTTGCAACTGTTGACCGCATCGATGATGTGGCGGTCGTAGGCGCGGAACATGCAGCCCTGGTCGGTCATCTTGATGCGGGTAATCTTTTCGCGCAGACCGTTCATCGCCCGCGACGCGACATGCCGCCACCAGCTATCGCTGCGCTGACGGCGGATCGAGCCGACGTAATCGTGCCCCTCATCCATCTTCGCCAACAGTAGTCCGGTATCTTCCGGCGGATTCTGCAAATCGGCGTCCAGCGTCACCACGCGCTGTCCGCGTGACTGCTCGAATCCGGCCATGATCGCCATGTGCTGGCCGAAGTTGCCGTTGAACAGAATTACCCGTGTTACCTCCGGGCGCTTCTGGAACTGTTCGCGCAGAATCGCGGCGGAGCGGTCACGGCTGCCGTCGTTGACGAACACGACCTCGTAGCCAACGCCAAGCTTGTCCAGCGCGGGATAGAGGCGCTCGAACAATGCCTGCAAGCCTTGCTCCTCGTTATAGACGGGGATGACGACGGAAAGTTGAATGGGTGTACTCATGGAGTGGCATTCTACCGCACAGGGCAGGGTGAGCGGAACTGGAGATCAGTCACGCAAAGCGCTGGCCAGTCTTGCATATCTCCACAAGCTTGTGGCGGTGTTCTGAGATGGTTTAGTTGGTGTCTTGCGGGGGTAGGGTTTGTTTGTTCATCGGTATATTTATTAGAAAAAGAATAATTCAAATCCAAGCAGGCGTGCGGCTTCACCTTGATTCCGGCCGGACGTGGCGAATCTCGCAGCGCCGATTTCCTGGGCAATAGACAGATGCAATGCATCCAGTGTGCGTAACGGGACTTTCGGCACTTTTGCCAGTATGTCGAGCGCATGGGTGGTATGGGAATCGGCAAGCGCGTGCAACACCAGCGCTCCATCCTGAATATCGGTGCGCAATTCCTCAAACGCATCCGATTCCAGCTTTCGGGTAATCTGCCCGGATCGGCGGCGGCGAGCCAATGCACTGCGCGCTTCAACCAGCGTCAAACGGCTGGAATGAAAAGGTGCGTTTGCCGCAAAGAAATCTTCAAAGGCAGCGCTTCCCGGCTCCATGATGTAGCGCTTGAGCAGGGCGCTGGTGTCAAGGTAGATCATTAGGCTCGCTCGGAACGATCTTCGCCCACGATCTCTTCGCTTGGAACGGTTTGTATCGGTTGGCGTGCGCGGAAAGCTGCCAGTGAACGTACCCGCATTTTTGATTTTGCAGGAAGGATGCGCGCCACTGGCTCACCCCGGCAAACGACCAATATTTCCTCATTACCTGCAAACATCTGCTCCGGATGGCTCAATCCTTCGCGGGCTTCACGGATGGTAAGAGTTTTCATGTATTCAACCTCCTGTGCGGTATGTGTCACGTATTGTACACTTGTGACACAAGTGTTGTCATGCGTCTTTGTGCGCTAAAGTTACTGTGCCGTCAGCTTGTTAAGTACAAACTTCCACGGGAACTCCAGCTTGCCGTTGATGCTCGCGAGATTGTCGGCCAGCCGCGCGTTGATCGCGGCCAATGACTGGTCGCGTTCCGACCACATGAGTTCCGCGAGCCAGGCGTAATCCTTCAGGTTGGCTTGCAGGCTCAGGCGGTTGGCGTAGGGCGTGGTGGATGTGATGGTCAACGGCTGCATCGCATCGCACTCGCGCCGCACCACATCGGGCGGCACACCGATGGCGAGCAACCGCGCGAACATCGTTGATATGCCGTTTACCCCCTACAAGCCAAGCATTCTGCGCGACAGCAGTGTCTGCATGTCGCGCCTACCATCCGCAATCATGTAGACGAGCACCTGCTTTCCAATCACCCGATAGATGAGCCGGTAGGGTTTGAAGTGCGCTTGGCGATATTCGCGGATACCGAGAGCGAGCAGTTCTTTTGGATAGGAACCGCGTTCCGGGAAGGTAGCCAGTGTTTCGGCCACTTCCATTAACTTATCCAACACATGATCTGCGTTGCCTTGCGCATCGTTCTCGGCGATGTAGTCGTAGATTTCCTCCAAGTCGCGCTCCGCGCCACGGGTGAGCAATACTTTGAAGCTCATTTTACCGTAGCTTTTTTGGCGCGAAGGCGGCGCGCGACATCAGCGATGGGTTTGACTTTACCTTCTTCAATTTCGCGATTCCCCAGTGCCAGTATCTTCAAGAGTGCCAGTGTTTCCTGCGTGCTTTCATAGGAGGCGATGTCTTGCATAACTGCCCTGGCTTCCCCGTTCTGCGTGATCAGAAAAGGTTCGCGCTGTTCGGCCAGGCGTTTAAGCACCTCGGCAGCATTGGCCTTGAGGTAGCTGATGGGTTTGATGTTCGTTGAGCGCATGATTTGTTCTCAGATATGATGAAGACCGAATATAGTCTTTTAACGGTCTTGTGGCAAGCTTCGCCCCCGTGTCAATCAGAGGATAGTGGTCATAGAGAACGCGCTTTACAGTGAACGTCGAGGCGAGATGTGCAGCGACTTCTTTCACGTAGTCGCGATGTGGTTCCCCCGGAAACGAGAGCGCAACTTCAAAGCGGCGGGAGGTGGAAAAATTGGCGGTCATATTCGCTCTAACCTGAGAAACGAACGGACAGCATTATTTTTCTCACGCGGCACAAAGCTGATGGGGCGTTGTTTTCTTCGGTTCGGCTTCATTTACGCCCCTCCTGCACCACTACATGCGCCCGCTCAATCTCGCGGTGAAAGCTTGCCGGAATGCGCGCCCAATCCATGATGTCCACGCGGATCGGCAGTTTGCTTTCGATGAAGGCTTCCTTGAGGCCGGACAGCACGCCGGTTTCTTCATGCAGGTTTTGGGGGTTGCGCAGCACGAGGTCCAGATCACTGGCTTCGTGGCTGCTGCCGGTGACGCGGCTGCCATAGGCCCATACTTCCGCGTGCGGGACGTGGGCACACAGCAGTGCCTTGACTTGTTCCAGATATTTTTGCGGTAAGTCGAGCGAGACGGTTTGGGGTGCAGGCATGGCGACGCTATTCCTTGTCGCTGAATCGTGCGCGCAGGACGGTTTCAAGTGTTTGGGCATCCGCAATGAAGCCCGGCAAGAGCACCAGCGTTTCCTTGGCGAAGCCTTCGCCATAGTCGTGGGCGGTGCTGTTGCGGTTATCGCGGTAGGCGAACCAGCGCTCCACCTCCTCCACGGTCATCAGACCGTGGGTGGCGGCGAGGCGCAGCAAATCCTTGGCCGGTGTGGCATCGAGTTTTTTGGCGCCGTGGCCGTAGTCCTTGAGCGCGCGCTTGATGAGCTTGAAGGCGGTCTCCTGGGCAAGTTCGTAACCCTTGACGATGGCGTTGCGGAATACTTCCTGGTCTATGCTGTCCGGTTCGGCTTTCCGGTAAAACGCGAGAGAGGATTCGAGCGTGCCGATGCAGCGTTTGAGGTGGTCGGTGTTGAGCAGCATGTTTCCTCCTGTGTGGCGTAGCCTAGAGTTTTGCGAATGCTAGCGGTTTCCGATACAGCGTGCCAGCCAAATAAGCTCAGTGTGTGCGATTCAAACTGATGTGGAACTTATGCTGCTTGCCAGGTCAATACTGCAATCGCGCAGAATAGGATGCTCGCCCGGTGCTGCTGCAAAGGGTCGGCTTACGAAGTTCTCTGCTCTACAGATACTTCCACATCAGTTTGAATCGCACCCAAGCTTAGTAGTTCGTCATTCCCGCGCAGGCGCGGGAATGACGGAATAAGTTAACGGGTGTGAGGGGGCTATACCCCTTGTTTCAAACTCGCCGAGATGAAATCGTCCAGGTTGCCATCCAGTACGGCTTGGGTGTTGCCGGCTTCGTAATTGGTGCGCAGATCCTTGATGCGCGATTGGTCCAGCACGTAGGAGCGGATCTGGTGCCCCCAGCCGATGTCGGTTTTGCCGTCTTCCATGGCCTGTTTTTCGGCGTTGCGTTTGCGCAACTCTTCTTCGTACAGGCGCGATTTGAGCATCGCCATCGCTTCGGCGCGGTTGCGGTGCTGCGAGCGGTCGCTCTGGCACTGCACCACGATGTTGGTCGGCAGGTGGGTAATGCGTACCGCCGAGTCGGTCTTGTTGATGTGCTGGCCGCCCGCGCCGCTGGCGCGGTAGGTGTCCACGCGCAGGTCGGCGGGGTTGATCTCGACCTCGATGGAGTCGTCCACTTCCGGATAGACGAACACGCTGGCGAACGAGGTGTGGCGGCGGTTGCCGGAATCGAACGGCGACTTGCGCACCAGCCGGTGCACGCCGGTCTCGGTGCGCAGATGGCCATAGGCGTATTCGCCAATAATCTTGAGAGAAGCACCCTTGATACCCGCGACATCGCCATCGGATTGTTCCAGCACTTCCACTTGGAAGCCCTTGCGTTCGCAGTAGCGCAGGTACATGCGCAGCAGCATCGATCCCCAGTCCTGCGCTTCGGTGCCGCCCGAGCCGGCCTGGATGTCGACGAAGCAATTGTTCGGGTCCATCGGGTGCGCGAACATGCGGCGGAATTCCATGTCCGCGACGCGTTTCTCGATGTCCTGGATGTCGGCGGCGATACCTTGCAGGCTTTCGTCGTCATTTTCCGCTTTTGCCATTTCAAACAATTCGGCGGCATCGGCAAGATTTTGCTGGATTTGCTTGAGGCCGAGCACCACGCCTTCCAGCATCTTGCGCTCGCGCCCCAACTCCTGCGCGCGCTTGGCGTCCTGCCAGATAGCGGGGTCTTCGGCGAGTTCGTTGACTTCGGTCAGACGTTCCTGTTTGGTATCGAAGTCAAAGATACCTCCGCAATTCGGCGCTGCGCAGCCCCAAGTCTTGCAGTTGGTTGGATAGGGCGTTGAGTTGTTCGGTCTCCATGATGTTGTCGCGTGCTGAAAAGGGCGCGATTATAGCGCAAACAGGCCGGCCAGCACGCCGATGGACATTGCCGCGAAGCCGATGGCGACCCATTTTGCGAGTTGCCTGCCGCCGATGAATACGACCATGCCGAGTTTGAAGGCAAGGTTGGCAACGAAGGCGAGCGCAATCGCTGTGATGGTTTGCTGTTCATTCAATTGGCCGAGGTTGAACAGGCGCAGGCTGGATAGCGTGATGGCGTCGACATCGGTCAGTCCCGATACCAGCGCCACGGCGTACAAACCCTGGCTACCGGCGATATCCGCCATCCAGGCTGCACCGAGCAGCACGATCACATACAGCAGGCCGAAGCCGAGCGCGGTGTGCAGTTCCGCCGGATTGGCAGTTTCCGGAATATAGAGTTCCTGGGTTGCGCCGGTCTTGCGCCAGAGATAGGCGACGACGAGCAACCCGCATAGCAGTCCGCCAAGCAGGACGGGAGCCAGCGCGGGCAGGGCGCCATAGGCGACCACAGCGCTGACCGCCAGCAGGCGGATCAGCACCACCAGGCTGGCAATCACGATCACCAGAGTGGCGAGTTTTTCCATGGTTGGATCGCTCTTGCCGTGCCTGGCGTAGATCATGGTGGTCGCGGTGCTGGAAACCAGGCCACCAAAGAAGCCGAGCAGCGGAGCGCCATAACGGCTGCCGACGATGTGCAGTGCCGCATAGCCCGCCAGGCTGAGCCCTGATATCAGGACGACCATCAGCCATGCCTGGTGCGGATTGAAGGCGTCGTAGGGACCAAAATTCTGGTTTGGCAGGATGGGTAGGATGATGAAGGTCAGCACCGAAAATTGCAGCACGGCGACCAGATCGCGGCGCGTCAGCCTTTGTGATATTCCGCGCAGCTCCGGCTTGAAATAGAGCAGGGCGGTAATGCCGATTGCCAGCATGACGGCGAGCTTGGCAAGCTCATACCAGACCATCGCGCCCAGCCCGTAGCACAGCAGCAGGGCGATCACCGTGGTGGTGCCAGGATCATTTTTTTCGATGGGTCTGTTGAAATAGGCGGCAACGATCATGCCGGCTACCGCGAGCAGCCCGGCAAGCAGTATCCAGGGCGAGTCGAGTTTGTCGGAGAGCAGGGCGGACAGCGTGCCGAATACGGCAACCAGCGCGAAGGTGCGCAATCCGGCCTTGGCTGAAGGGTTGCGCTCGCGTTCCAGACCGATCAGCAGGCCAATGGCGAGGCTGGTGAGGAATTGCGGCAAGGCCTCGATGCCGTTATTTTGCAGAAGACTGGTTTCCATCGCTTCCTCTTTAAGGCATGTCATCCGTAGGGTGGGTTGTGCCCACTATGTCTACAAAACCTTATTTCTTTACGTCCCGCCAATGCCGAATAATAAGCTGCAAACTCTGCGTGCCATTGTATTCATTGACGTTCAGGCTGTACACGGCATGTATTTGGTCAGGCAGCGGTTCGTTGTGCCCGAACAGTATCGCCTCAATAAGTTTGCCCTGTGCGCTTAAACGCAACTTCAGATGTTTTTCGCCGGCCACACGCTGGTTTTGCACGGCGAAGTCGTCGTTGAATTGCGGGGCAGGGAAGCCCTGGCCCCACACTTGTTTATCCAGTAAGCGCGCCACGTCCAGATTCATCTCGGTATGCTCCAGCGCGCCATCGGTTTCGATGCGTTGCGCCAGATCGCCCGCGCTGAGCAATTCGCCGGAGACTTGTTCGAAGGCGGCGGCAAACTCGGCAAAATCTGTTTCGGCGATGCTCAAGCCCGCTGCGGCAGCATGGCCACCAAATTTCCTGATGAGAGATGGATGGCGCTTGCTGATCAGGTCCAGCGCATCGCGCAGATGCAGTCCCGCGATGGAACGCCCGGAGCCTTTCAATTCGCCTGCGGAAGGGTCGCTGCGCAGCAGCGGGATACCACCCGGCGTACTCCTTGCGGGTGCGTCGTTGGCGCGGGCGAAGGCGATCACCGGACGATGGAATCTGTCCTTGAGGCGCGAGGCGAGGATGCCGATTACGCCCTGATGCCAGGTTTCGTCGAACAATACCAGGGAGGTTTCGTAGGG
>JANLID010000113.1 GCA_024654105.1 Gallionella sp.
CCGGGGCAGTGCGTGACCGCGCCCACTGTGGTGCAACTGCAAAGCGGCACGTTCGCCTTGCCCGCACTGGCCAGCGGCCAAACCTACCAGATCACCGTCACGGCCAACGTCACGGCGATCAGTGGCAGTGTGAGCAACATCGCCACGGTGGCGGTACCGGGTGGCACCACCGATTCCAACCTGGCAAACAATAGCGCCATCGACACCGACACGGTCAACAGCGCGACGATTACGGTGACCAAAATATCAAACGGTGGCATTGGTTCGTTCAGCTTCACCGGCGACAACGGCTTTGCCAACCAAACCATCGCGACGGTGACGGCCGGGGTGGGCGTGGCTGGGGCGACGCAGACGCTGACGGCGGCGGGGGCGATCACCACGATCACCGAATCGGCGCCGCCCGCAGGATTCGTGCTCGCCTCGATCAGCTGTAGCGGGCTGGGTGCGGGGGGCATACAGACGCCGGACATCGTGGCGCGCAACGTCGTGCTGGATGCGGCGGCGACCGCAGCGGGGGCGGCCATTGCGTGTACGTTCACCAACGTTGCGGTTGTACCCAACTCGATCACGATCGTCAAGAGCACCGTGGGCGGCAACGGCACGTTCGCGTACACCGGGACCAATGGCATCGCCGGTTTCAACATCACCACGGCCAGCGGCAGCGGCAGCAACGCGATCACCGCGTTGGCGTTGGGCAGCTACACCATCAACGAAACGCCGGTGCCCGCCGGCTGGAACTTGACCAACCTGCAGTGTTTGGGTGCGGCGACGCCGGCGGCGATCACCGGCGGCCAGGCAGTGATCACGCTTGCGGCCGGCGAGGCGGTGGTGTGTACCTACACCAACACCAAGCAGGGCTCGATCACCATCGTCAAGAACACCGTCGGTGGTGACAGCACGTTCAATTACACCGGCGCGCAATCGTTCTCAATCACCACGGCGGGCGGCACCGGCAGCAACACGTCGGCGTTCGCCTCGGTGGTGCCGGGCACTTACAACGTGACGGAGACGGTGCCGGCGGGTTGGAACCTGACCGGGCTTACCTGCTCGAACGGGAGCACGGTGACGGTGGGCACGGCGACGGCGAACGTGGCAGTGGCGGCGGGTGAAGCGGTGACCTGCACATTCACCAACAACCTGCTGCTGCCGCTTTCCGCCGCAGGTATTCCAACACTTTCCGAGTGGGCGATGATCATGCTTGCCGCTCTTCTGTCCATCACTGGCTTTGTAGCGATGCGCAGGCAGGCAAGGTAAAGGTAGTTGGGCAAATCCGGGGGCGCGCAAGACCCCCTTCTTGTTTGCGTGCTTGGCGTGGCGTACTTGTCAGCCACAGCGGCGATGAGACGCCGGTCGGATGGCCAACGCTACGCAGCACTTCATATAGCCACAATTTCAAGCCACTCATTCATGCTGCGCTTCTTCATTTTCTTCATCGTCATTCTGGTGAGGCCATCGCACTCGGTTATCAGATCGGCAATATTATCTTCCCCAGCCCCATGCCCGTCGTGATATGGGCAGTCTTTAGCGGGCCGTTCATTGAGAGTGCGCTACGCAGCGGACCTGCAACACCCTGATCGGTCCTCAATGGGCCAGGCCTCACCCTCTGCCCCACCCCATTCGCTATTGGTAATGTACGACACCGCACAGACCGGGTCTCACATTCGCGCCATATTGAGCTCGTTATTAGGAATGAACGGCATTAGGAATGAACGGCGCTATCTAAAAACCGGGTGTCAATAATTGAGACACCACTTCATTTTTAGTTTAACCCGCAGTTTCAAAAATTGCATATCGTTGCAATCGCAATAAGTGTTCATTGCAACGATTGTGTCCGACGTTTAACTCGATGGATGGAAAAAATGATGAAAAAATTTAACCGCCTTAAATCGTATCAAGTGAGCAGGATCGGCGTAGCCGTCGCTGCTGCAATCTTCATGGCGGGTTGCGCGAGCACTCCGTCTGTCCCGGCTCCCACAGAGCAAATGGCTGTTTCCAGGGCTGCGGTGAGCAATGCAAGCAGCGCCGGTGGCAATGAATTTGCGCCGATACAGCTCAGGTCCGCGATGGAGAAAATGGATGCTGCCGAACGGGCCATGGGAGAAAAAGATTACGCGCGTGCCCGGTTGTTGGCGGAAGAAGCATTGGTTGACGCAAAACTGGCGGAAGCGACAGCGCGTTCGGCCAAGGCGCAGAAAGCTGCGGAGGCATTGCAGGAAGATAATCGCGTGCTGCGCAAAGAAATTGACCGTAAAGCCCAATAATCAACAATGGAGTTCATCATGCAAAAAAAACAATACGTTCCACTGGCCTTGATTGCTGTCGCGATTCTGTCCGGCTGCAGTTCCTCGTCACCGCCGCAAAATGCGGCTCTCACAGCGGCACATGGCAGCTACAGCAGCGCACGCTCTAACCCTGATATTACAAGTTTGGCGGCACTTGAATTGAAAGAAGCCGGAGATACCTTGAGCAAGGCGGACGATGCATTTAGCAAGGGCCAAGGCACTGACACCGTCAATCACCTGTCCTACCTGGCTAACCAGCAAGTGGGCATCGCGCAGGAAACCGCCAAACGAAAAACGGCTGAATTAGCGGTCGCCAACGCCAGCGCCAAACGCACTGAAGTTCGTCTTGAGGCAAGAACGGCTGAAGCCGATGCGGCCAAACGGCAGGCGGCGATCGCGCAGAAAACTGCCGATTTGCAAGCTGCTGACTTGGCGGCGGCTGATGCCGAATTGGCAGCAGCAGATGCCAATGCGCAACGTGACCGAGCCAGCCTTGAGGCTAGAACGGCCGAAGCCGATGCTGCCAAACAGCAGGCGGAGATCGCGCAGCAAAACGCCGATCAGCAGGCTGCCGCATTGGCTGATGCCAGAGCCAACGCGGAGCGTGATCAGGCGCTCATTGCCCAACAGGAAATGCAGCTCAAGGAATTGAATGCCAGGAAGACGGAACGCGGCCTAGTAATTACACTGGGCGACGTGTTGTTCAATACCAACAAGGCGCAGCTCAAATCGGGCGGAATACGCAACGTACAAAAACTGGCCGATTTCCTCAAGCAATACCCGAAACACGTCGTATTGGTTGAAGGCCATACCGACAGCACTGGCAGTGACAGCTTTAATCAGGAACTCTCTGATCGTCGCGCCAATGCCGTTCGGACAGCCTTGATCGATAAGGGGATCGGCGGCGACCGGGTCACTACGCGCGGCTATGGCGAGGCATATCCAATCGCTGGCAACGACACATCTGCAGGCCGTCAACTGAATCGGCGTGTGGAGATTATTCTCTCCGACAGCAATGGCAATATCGCGCCACGATAGGTTTATGTGATTGGCTGAACCCGGGTTGTAGATCGGATTAATTACTGCCCGGCAACAAGCTTGCCAACTTGATGAGGAGCAACAAAAATGCTTGAAACGATCGCAATTATTTTGATTATCCTCTGGTTGCTTGGCTTGGTTTCCTCGTACACCATTGGCGGGTTCATTCACGTTTTGCTGGTTATCGCGATCGTGGTGATATTGATCCGTGTCATTGGAGGCCGGAGGCTGTAGCGACAGCCCTGCGGGGCATTGGGTAAGGCAATCTGGTAGTATGGATGTTGTTTTACCCGCCTTGCCAGCGCAAGGGTATTTTTACCGGAGAAGATGCAATGAGTCCAGTCAAGATGTTGGCAATTATATTAATCGTGGGCGGTAGCCTGGGGTTGGTGTATGGCGGTTTCACTTATACCAAGGATACGCATGAGGCCAAGCTGGGCTCGATATCACTGTCTGTCAAAGACACAGAGACAGTAAATATTCCGGCCTGGTTGGGTGTGGGGGCAATCGTGGCTGGAGTGCTCCTGCTTTTTGTGCGCAAGTAAAATCACGGGCGCCAAGGATGCCGGACTGAAGTTCGATCTACAGCCCGAGCGCCTGATGGACTATTTTGAAAAAAACTAACAATGGAGAAAAACATGCAAAAATTATCTTATGAAGCCACCAAAGAACAGTTGATCGACGATTTCAAGGTCGTGGTGACTGATGCGGAAGCGCTGCTGAAAGCCACGGCCAACCAAGGCGGTGAGAAGCTGGCCGAGGTGCGCACCAAGGCAGAGGAATCCCTCAAGGTTGCCAAAGCGCGAATGGCAGATGCGCAAGCGGAGCTACTGGTCAAAACCAAAGTCGCAGCCAGGGCGACCGACGTTTATGTGCATGAGAATCCGTGGCAAGCCATTGGTGTCGCCGCCGGTGTCGGCGTGGCGGTTGGCTTACTCATCGGTCGCCGCTAGTCACGACATCATGACTGAGAAAATATCTGGCAGGAGCACAGGGCTGCTCAATTCGTTGAGCACGTTCGCTGCGACGCTCGCCGCTATCGTGCAGACTCGCCTCGAACTGCTATCCACAGACATGGAGGAAGATCGGGTGCATTACTTGTCATTGCTGATGCTGGTGCTGGCCGCATTGTTTTGTCTCGGGGTCGGCGTGGTGCTGGCAACAATCCTGCTCGTGGCCGTATTCTGGGACACGCAGCGTATCCTGGTGCTGGGGTTGCTTGCCGGATTATTTCTGACAGGCGGTATTGCGGCAGGGTTATTCGCCATACACAAGGTAAAAACAAAGCCTAAAATATTTTCAGCGAGCCTGCTGGAATTATTCAAAGATCGGCAGCAGCTCGTTTCACGTTTATAAAAGACGATCATGAACAAAAAGTTGATTTGTCTGGAAGAACGGCGCGAACGCCTGATTGCGCGGGCTGCGGCCCAACGAATGGCACTGGCGCAAAGCATCGAGCCGTGGCGCATACCCTTGGCGCGGGCCGACCAAGGGCTGTCTGTGCTGCGTTATGTCAGAAGCCATCCCGTATGGATAGCCGCCAGCATCGCCTTGCTCGCGGTGCTGCGGCCAGGCCGCGCCGGAAAATGGCTGCGGCTCGGCTTGATAACATGGCAGATGAGGCCTAAATTGCGCAGCAGGTAGCCGGAGACTGAGAATTCAGAAAGAGCAGCCAAGCACTTGCGCGCATCCCAATCAACTCCGGCAATGCCCATAAAGTGATGCTGTCAAAAAATGCTCGGGCTGAATATTTTGCGAAACAGGAACCATCAAATGCACTCTATCCAATCTTCGATCCGGCTACAGATACTGTCGATACCCATGATGGTTTTTGTGACGATGTTGTTATCCGGTTGCGCCGTCACCAGCCAAAAACATACAACCAATCAGGCATTCGCTACCAGTCTGGAATCTCAGGCGCTGAAATCGTCAGGAATCGCCTTTATTACGCCGTCTTCCGTAACCGGACAGGAGGAAGACAAGCAAGCTCTGGCGCTCACGTTTACCGAGGTGCTGAAACAGGCTCGTCCCGACTTGCGTATTGTGTCCTTACCTGAAACGCTCGGCGCAATCAATCGTGCTGGGCTTGCTGACGATTATAAGCAGATGTTCGAGGATTACCCTTTAACGGGAATTTTCAGCCGGGATACTCTGCTGAAAGTTTCCCGTATCACCGGTGCTCGTTATCTGGCCCAACTCAAACTTGGCGGATTCCGGCAGGAATCGAAAAGCCGATGGGGAATGCTCGGGATACGCATAGTGGAAACAAAATCAGCTTCCTTGCGACTGTATCTTCAGATATGGGACGGGGAAAACGGTTTGATCGCCTGGGAAGGCGGCCAAGAACTGACTTCTGCGCACGAGTCGTTGCAAGAGGATCCCATCTCATTCAAGACGGCTGTAGAGCAGGCCGCAGTTGAGCTTATTGCACGTTTACCCTGACGGGCATGGCAAGGCGCATCCCCTGGAAATGGGCTCGCCATATCCGTTGACCGTTTCAACCAGACGCAGGTCGTCATGGAGCGCATGGCTGGGGCGGCGTCCGTTACATTATCCTATTGCCGGCTGATTCGAGGCGAACCAGTAGCCGGTGGCCATGAACAGGGCGCCGGCGAAGGTGTTTCCCAGCGTCACCCACAGCAGGTTGCGCGCCATGCCGGCAAGCGATACTGCCTCGCCGTGCTCGGCCAGCAATGCGATGGAGAAAACCGTCATGTTGGCGATGCTGTGCTCGTAGCCGCTGGCGATGAAGGCAAACAGGCACCAGAAGATGACACCGAGTTTGGCGGTGTCGCTGCTGGTGCGGGCGACCATCCACAGCGCCAGACAGACCAGCCAGTTGCACAGGATGGCGCGCGCCACCAGTTCGCTGGCAGGTGCATTCATTTTCGCCGCCGCCACCTTTTGCAGCAGCGCCGCGCCGTCGCCAAGCAACACGCCACCGCCGCCCGCGACAAAAATCAGCGCCAGCAGGACGGCGCCGGCGAGATTCCCCGCCCAGCCCAGCGCCCATACGCGGCCAAGATCGGCCATGCTGACGCGACCGCGCAGCCGGCCAATCGGCATAATCATGGTGTGGCCGGTGTACAGTTCTGAGCCGGCGAACACGACCAGGGTCAGGGCGATGCCGAAGGAGGCGCCCATTACCAGCCGTTGCCATGCCGGGTTGATCGTGGCGCCGACGCTGAAAATCAAAATGATGCCCAGTCCCACGTAAGCACCGGCCATCATGGCGGCAACGGTAAAAGCCGGCAGCGAAGCGCGCGCAACGGCCGCCTTTCTGGCGGCAAGAGCGGCGAAATGGTCAATGGTATCGAGGTACATGGCAAGTTTCCTTTTGTTGAGTATGATCAGCCGAGATTCAAATACACGTCGCCCTTATCCAGCCGCACGCGGTACTTGTGTGTGCAACCCTTGTCAGGCGCGGCGGCTTCGCCGGTATCGAGATGGATAGTCATGCCGTGCAGCGGACAGGTGACGCGCCGGTCGAAGACGATGCCCTGCGACAGCGGACCGCCCTTGTGCGGGCAGCGGTCATCGACCGCGAAAATCTCGTCCTCGGCATTGCGGAATACGGCGATATCGATATCGCCGTTGTTCACAACGCGCGAACCCAGCCGCGGGATGTCTTCAAGCGGGCAGATTCTCAGC
This sequence comes from Gallionella sp., assembly GCA_024654105.1. Classification (GTDB taxonomy): domain Bacteria; phylum Pseudomonadota; class Gammaproteobacteria; order Burkholderiales; family Gallionellaceae; genus Gallionella. The sequence continues at coordinate 6,972 of JANLID010000113.1, forward strand.
CAATCGCTCATTGCTCCCTCCTTTCGTTTCGTTTTTGCCGAAAAACCTGATCGTGCGGAATTCCTGCGCTTCCACACCTGAGACACGCTCGGCCCACGGGTCCTTCTCGACACTCAGCGCATCGAGCAGTTGCGCGTAGAGCGCCCGGCGCCCGGCCGCATCCTCGACGATGCGCCGCTTGACGTAGTCGAGGCCGGCACGCTGTACGAAATGCACCGTGCGGTCGAGGTAGTGCGCCTCCTCGCGGTAGAGTTGCATGAAGGCGCCGACGTATTCGAGTACCTCATCCTGCGTCCCGACCTTGACCAGGAATGCGCAGACCTCGGCCTTGATGCCGCCGTTGCCGGCGATGTAGATTTCCCAGCCGGAATCGACACCGACGATACCGACGTCCTTGATCGTTGCCTCGGCGCAGTTTCTCGGACAGCCGGAAACGGCGAGCTTGGTCTTGTGCGGCGCCCACATGCGTTCGAAAGTTTTTTCCAGGCGGATGCCCAATGCGGTCGAGTCCCGCACGCCAAAACGGCACCATTCCGAGCCGACGCAGGTCTTTACCGTGCGCAGGGCTTTGCCATAGGCGTGGCCGGAGGGCATGTCGAGATCACGCCAGATGTCCGGCAGACTCTCTTTCTTTACGCCGAGCAGGCCGATGCGCTGTCCGCCGGTGACCTTCACCGCCGGCACCCGGTATTTCTCGGCCACCTCGGCGATACGGCGCAGTTCGGCCGGAGTGGTGACGCCGCCGTACATGCGCGGAATCACCGAATAGCTACCGTCTTTCTGAATGTTGGCGTGGGCCCGCTCGTTGATGAAGCGCGAGCGCGGGTCGTCATGCACCTCGTGCGGAAAGGCGCACATCAGGTAATAGTTGAGCGCCGGCCGGCAGCTTGGGCAGCCGTTCGGCGTCTTCCATTCCATGAAGCGCAGCGTTTCCGGAATCGACAGCAGCCGGTCCTTGCGGATCGCCCGGCGCACCTCCTCATGCGTGTATTCGGTACAGCCGCACATCGGTTTTTTCGATGCGTCCTGTGGCGCGTAGGCGCCGCCGACGACGGAAGAAAGGATCTGCTCGACCAGGCCGGTGCATGAACCGCAGGAGCTGGAAGCCCTGGTATGCTTGCGCACATCCTCCAGCGTGAACAGGCCCTTCTCCTTGATCGCCTTGACGATGGCGCCCTTGCATACGCCGTTGCAGCCGCATACCTCGAAGTCGTCGGGCAGGTCGGCGGCATTGCTGCGGCCCTGGTGGCCGGCGTTGCCGAGATGGTTCTGTCCGAACATCAAGTGATTGCGCAACTCGCGGATATTCTGGCCGTTGCGCAATAACTGAAAATACCAGGAGCCGTCCGTGGTATCGCCGTACAGCACGCCACCGGCGATTTTGTCGTCCTTGATGACCAGCTTTTTGTAAACGCCGGCGGCCGGATCGCTCAACACGATTTCCTCCGCATCCGCGCCACCGATGAAGTCGCCGGCAGAAAACAGGTCGATACCGGTAACCTTGAGCTTGGTTGACGTCACCGAGCCGGTATAGCGGCTGATGCCGAACTGCGCCAGATGGTTGGCGCACACCTTGGCCTGCTCGAACAGCGGCGCCACCAGGCCGTATGAGATACCGCGGTGCGACACGCATTCGCCCACCGCGTAGATGCGCGGATCGTAAGTCTGCATGGTGTCGTTCACCACCACGCCGCGGTCGCAATGCAGGCCGGCCGCTTCTGCCAGCCCGGTGTTGGGGCGGATGCCGACCGCCATCACCACCAGGTCGGCGGGCAACGTTTCGCCATCTTTGAAACGGATTGCTGATACCCGCCCAGATTCTCCGGCGATCAGTTCCGCCGTCTGCTTTTCCAGCTTGAATTTGAGCCCCTTGGCTTCCAGCGATGCTTGCAGCATTTGCGCCGCTGTTTTGTCGAGCTGGCGCTCCATCAGCCATGGCATCAGGTGCGCCACGGTCACGTCCATGCCGCGCAGCTTGAGGCCGTTGGCCGCCTCCAGTCCGAGCAGCCCGCCGCCGATCACCACCGCGTGGCGGTAATGCGACGCGGCTTCGATCATCTCGCCGGTGTCCTTGATGTCGCGGTAGGCGATCACGCCGGGCAACTCTTTTCCCGGCACCGGCAGCATGACGGGATTGGAGCCGGTGGCGAGCAGCAGGCGGTCATAATCGGCTTCGGTACCGTCGGCAGCGATCACTTTGCGCCGCACACGGTCGATCTGCGTCACCGTCTTGTTCAGATGCAAGGTGATGCCGTTTTGCGCGTACCAATCGACATCGTTCAGCATGATGTCCTTGATCGTCATTTCTCCGGCAAGCACCGGCGACAGCAGGATGCGGTTGTAGTTGCCGTGCGGCTCGGCACCGAACACGGTGATGTCGTACATGTCGGGGGCGAGCTTGAGTAATTCTTCCAGTGCGCGTATCCCCGCCATGCCGTTGCCGATCACCACCAGCCTTGTTTTTTTCGTGGTCGTCATGCAATCCTCACAGTCAAAAACACTCCGTAGTGGCGCAATTTATAGCGCCCTTATTCTGATGCTTGAATGGATCGGGGCGCGATGGCTCGCGCCCCTATGGCACACTTACAGGTTGTAAGCCCGTTCGCCGTGAGAGGTGGTATCCAGGCCTTCGCGCTCCGCTTCTTCCGGCACACGCAGACCCATCACCAGATCGATCAGTTTGAACAGCACGAAGCTGACGATGCCCGACCACAAGATCGTCACGCCCACGCCCCAGGCCTGGCTGGTAACCTGGCCGATGATGGAGTATTCCGCCACTTTACCCGTGGCGTAGTCATATACACCGGTGCCGCCGAGGCTGGGAGCCGCCAGTACGCCAGTGCTTAAGGCACCCAGGATGCCGCCTACACCATGCACGCCGAATACATCCAGCGAATCATCAATGCCGAGCAATTTCTTCAGGCCGGTGACACCCCAGAAACATGCAACACCAGCCAGCAAGCCCAGCACGATGGCGCCCATCGGTCCGATGAAGCCGCACGCCGGGGTGACGGCAACCAGGCCGGCGACCGCACCAGAGGCCAGTCCCAACATGCTGGGTTTGCCCTTCAGCAGCCATTCCGCAAGCATCCATGAGAAGGCGGCGGCGGCCGTTGCGACCAGGGTATTCACCATCGCCAGCACTGCCGTGCCGGTGGCTTCGAGGTTGGAACCGGCGTTGAAACCGAACCAGCCCACCCACAGCAGCGATGCGCCGATCATGGTCATGGTCAGGCTGTGCGGCGCCATTACTTCCTTGCCGTAGCCGATGCGCTTGCCCAGCACGATAGCGCCCATCAATGCGCCCATTGCCGCGTTGATGTGCACCACCGTGCCGCCCGCGAAGTCCAGCGCACCCTTGCCGAAGATGAAACCGGACGGATCGGCATAAGCCGAAGGGCCGCCCCAGAACCACACCATGTGCGCCATCGGCAGGTAGGAGAAGGTGAACCACAGCGCGGAGAACACCAGCAGCGCGGAAAACTTGATGCGCTCGGCGAAGCCGCCCACGATCAACGCCACGGTAATCGCCGCGAAGGTCAATTGGAACACCATGAACAGCATCTCGGGTATCACCACGCCCTTGCTGAAGGTTTCCACCACGGCATCGGTACCCACCCCGGCGAGAAACGCCTTGGAGAATCCGCCGATGAAATCATTCATGCCGCCGCCCGCCGTGAACGCCAGGCTGTAGCCATACACCACCCACAGAATCGAGATCATGCAGAAGATGGCAAACACTTGCGCCAGCACCGACAGCATGTTCTTGACGCGCACCAGGCCGCCGTAGAACAACGCCAGACCGGGCAACGACATGAGGATGACGAGTATGGTGGCGACCAGCATCCATGCGGTGTCGCCCTTGTCGGGCATCGCTGCGGCTGCCGCCACCGGCTCGGCCACTGCCGCCGCCGTTTCGGCGACCGCAACGGCGTCTTCGGCATAAGCCGTCGCGGACACGCCGCATAATGCTGCCAGCAGTGCAAAAATTACGAATAGTTTCCTCATGATATTCTCCTTTACAGCGCTTCTGCGCCGGCTTCACCGGTGCGGATA
>JANLID010000306.1 GCA_024654105.1 Gallionella sp.
TCATTCCGTGATTTATACCGGAAATGTTTGGCAATGTCCAGCTTGATAGGTTAAGCCATTGGCTTACAAGATGATTCTCGGGAGGGCAAATTCACCGTGCGTGGAATTAACCGGCTCCGCGCTTTTGCGGAGTCCGGGTTGAATGTCGGGTTGGGCTGCTAGCAACGAAGATAAAGCTATGAGCTACAACGAAAGGTGTGTCTTGAGTCAGCCTACGCACAACGAAGCGCATATTAAACATGTGCGCTTTTGACGTGCAGCGATACACCTAGCGCACGCAGCACTTTCAGCAGCGTGTCATAGCGCGGTTTCGCACCGGGAGCAAGGGCTTTGTAATGGCTTTCACGCCCCAACCCGGTATCCTTGGCGAGTTGAGTCATGCCACGGGCGCGTGCCACATCCTTGACGGCAACAAGAAACATGTCAGGGTTTTCGTCTTCAAGTGCGGCAGTGAGATATGCGGCAATTGTTTCTTCATTGTCGAGATAATCGGCTGCATCAAAGGGGGTAAATTTAGTCATGGTTCACTCCTTGGGCAAAGTGCGCGCCATTTCCTTGGCGCGCTTGACATCACGTTTCTGGGTGGACTTATCACCGCCCAGCAACAGAAAATAGACCACATCCCCGCGACGGGTGAAATAAGCGCGGTAGCCGGGGCCGTAGTGAATCCGCAGCTCAGAAACCCCTTCGCCTACTGATTCACAATCGCCAAAATTCCCAGCTTCGGCACTCCTGATGCGCTTGGTAATAAGCGCCTTGCCGACCTGATCTTTCAGGCCAACCAGCCAGCTATTAAATTCGTCCGATTTCAGAAACGTGTTCATGTCTCGCATCGTATCCGAATAGATACGATTGTCAAGCGGTTTGCAAATCAAAGCAACTCGGGAGAAACGCCTACCCGCTTGTTTTGGTTATGCCCAACGTTTGAATTCAGGGGCGGCGCGCTTTTGCGCCGTCCCTTGCAATGATGGGTTAGGCCGCTCTACCCACGAAGCGCGGCACTGGAGAATAAATGATGAACACAAATTTTAACAACCTCCCGTTGTGCTCCTCCCCGCTTTCGCGGGATGAGGCGATCCGGTTGAACGAAAACATGATGCCGTTGCTCCGCTTCCTCGGCTCGCCGGGAGACTGGGGATACGACACGAAACTTGGGCAACTCTCGATTGCCTTGGGGAATCTGCGCTCGGAAGTTGCGCGTGCGCGTGAGACTGCTGTTGAGGCCTAACGTGATTTATGCCGCAAAGTGTCCGCAAGAGGTGAACGGCCATCGCGCCGCTGTGAAAAATGATGGATGAAGCGCCGCGCGTGAACTGTGCGAGGCGTGAACACCGGCTGAGCACGCTGCAACCGGGTATCTGGCCGAAGCATACGCAAGAGCGCGCCTGTCGCCGCGCGATGGCGACTCCCAACAAAAATAAATAGGGCTGGGTGCGTCATGGCGGCGCACGCAGTGGCGGGATGCGGCACACGAAACGTAGCGGCTCCCCGCAGTGCGGGCAGCACGGCACGAGCAGAGAATACAGCGCCACACGGCGCGGTATCTGCACCGCTGGCGGGGGAACCTGCGCGCGGGCGCGTTCGCGCTTGACGCGGGCGGCCGTGGCGTACAGGCCGTAGCGGCGCAACTGATGCTGCCCGGAGATCGGCGCGTGTTCGAGGTAGCGCAACAGCCATGCCTCGGGCGCGAGCGACAAGGTGGCGGGCGGCGCGTTGTGTGGCTGGTAGCGCATCACGATATATTTGTCGTCGGCCCGGACGAGCTGGGAATCGCGCGGCGGGCCACCGCGCAGATAGCGCACCAGATAGACCAGCACGCCCTGGCCGTGGGCGTAGCGCCCGCACAGCCACACGTGCCACTTGGCGCGCCCGAGCCGGTTGAGCAGACTCCTGAAGCGTTCGGGAGAACAATCCGGCGGCAGCTTCAACCGGCCACAGGCAAACAGGCCGGACAACAGCGCGAGCAACTTGCCCCGGAACAGCGCCTTGACGACGCGCGCGGGCAGGAAGTGGCTGCGCCGGGGCGTGAGCCACTGGCCGTCATGCAGGCCGCCATCGGTGGCGAGCGCGTGGATATGCGGGTGCGGCGCCATGGCGCGCGACCAGGTATGCAGTGCCAGATGGATGCCCGGAACCGCACCGAGATAGCGCGGGTCTGCGAGCAATTCGGTCAACGTGTTGGCGGCGGTATGGAACAACGCACCGGTCATCAGGGCGCGGTTGTAGCGCCATACGCCAAGCAACTCGTGCGGGAAGGTGAAGATGATGTGGTGGTGTGCGCAGGGCAGCAGGCGCGCGCTTTCATGCTCCAGCCATGCCGCGCGAGCCTTGTTGGCGCAACGCGGGCACAGGCGGTGTTTGCAGCTGTGCCAGACGATATGTTCGGTTCGGGCGCAAGGGCAGCGCTCCAGATGCCCGCCCATTTCGGAACGCCCGCAGCGGGCGATCAGCGATGCCGCTTTATGCTGGTGCAGCGGCAGTTTGTGGTGGAGGGCGAGGACTGGAAAATGACCGCGAATTACGGATGAAATTGACCGCTCCATGCGGACATTGTGTCACTTAATAGTGGGCGATGCATCCCCCGGCAAAGCCGGGCAAGTTCAACGTGATTTAGGCATGGTCATTTCTTTAACCAAAAGCCAAGAATGGTGCCAACGGAGCCATAAGCCCACTTTTGAGTAGCATCAGGGTATGCCCCCGAAAGGATCGTATATAGCGAACCGAACAAAACAACGAAGGACACCAGCACCATCATGGCGATTCGTACATGAATTTCATAATTTGGTTCACCCCCATGCTTGAGAGTACCTGCCAGAGGAATTAGAAGACGAGAATCTATGGTCTTATCGGGTGGAATAAAGCGATACGCTATGACAGCAAGCAGCACTATTACAAAGCCGACTAGCAGCCTGTCTGGCTTCTACGATAAAAATATCGTAAAAAACCAACTAATTACAGTTGCGGTGTTGTATAATTACGCTTCATAATCAATGTGTTGAATATAATCCCACCTGATTAGCCACGAAGTTCAGCAGGCTCATGTTTTGAGCCTGCGCATGTGGATAATAAACGCATTCCAACAAAAGGAGATGCGCGATGGGGATCAA
>JANLID010000312.1 GCA_024654105.1 Gallionella sp.
GTTCATCGCCGTGTCCACGAGCTTCTGGCCGACAGGGAGGAACGTCTTCTTGTAGGTGTCCCACTGGTCCTGCATCATCGCCAGTTGCTTCTCGGAGATGACGAGCTGCGATTGGGCGGTGTCCTTTTGCGCTTGGGCGGAATCGCTGGCAGCGTCGGCCGCGTCGCCGCTGTTAATCAGGCTTTTGACGCCTCCCACTATGCCTACGACTGTTGCGATTTTTGAGATAAACATTATTGCTTCTCCGTCAAGCGAACAATTTCTGCGCAGGCAATCTCGAACTCTTCAAACGTGGAGAGAGTCAGTGTGTTAAAGATAACCTCTGGATCGGTCTCGTTGGTTCCAAGAATCGTGATCCAGACGGTATCCTCGTGCGCGTAGGCCGCGCGCTGCGCACCTAGAGGGGATTCCATCACGCACGGGGCTGTCATGCGGACAAGACCATTTTCGGTCAGCACAGAGATGTCGCCCTTCGCGATGATGTTGATCTGCGATTGAAGATGGACGCGCCCGACGAACACAGCGCCCTTCGGAATGAGGCCCTCGCGCGCGTACACTCCCTGGCAGAAGTGGTGCTTGATCTCCACGCTAAGTTGCGGCAATCGCTTGACCGCATCCTCCAAGTTGCGAATCTTGGCGTAGGGGACAGCAAGTTCCACGTTGGCGACTTGTGCTTGATCCATGTTCACACTAAGCCCGCTCATGCGCGCTCCTTGAGCCACCCGTATACGAAATTTTCTTGGCTCTGGTTCGCCTCGGCGATTCGGATGAAGCGCTCGCCCTGGATCGCGTTGAGCGCCTTCAGCATCACCGCCTCGCCCTCTTTGCCTCGCTTCGCCAAGTACGCACGCAGCGCAGCAATGGTCATGGGGCCAATGCGACCGTCCACCTTCATGTCCGGGTAGGTGCTCGCGCCGCGGTTCAGCACGTTCAGGCAGCGCTGCAACCAAGCTCCAACGTCGCCGCCGTTGTAGAGCGTGTCGAACATTTCCATGGCGATCGGCAGTGACAGCGCCGCCACGCCGTCAAGGTTAAGCACGTCCCAATACTGCGTCTTGGCGATTTCCATGGCGGTCTCCAGCGGGAGATCGCGCATGTCGCCTTTGAATCCGTTCGCGCGCGCGACCCGCTCAGTAACGCCATACTTTGTCGGGCCGCCGCGGTCGTTGGTCTGGTCGCTGTATCCGGCCTCTTTTGGTCCGGTTCGCGCCCAGCCTTGCTCGAACGGTGTCACGAATGTAGTTCCGCCTGTAGCGCCCTGATGCGCCCGCTCAGTTCCGCCCATTCTTCCGGCGTCGGTTCGCGGTTTTCGTTTTTCATCCGCTCCAGGGTGGCGTTTCCGGTAGTCACCAAATCGGTGATGTTCTTCCCGGCCGCGATCAGTTGCGGCAGGATGGCGAGGATCTGTGTGGCGTAGATTAAAGCGTTTGGCATGGTTGGCTCCTATTTCGTGACAAGGGCATTGGTGATGGTTTGAAAGGCCGCTACCGCCTGCGTCGCCGCAGTAATGGCGGTCTGCGCGTTTGCGCCTGCCCCTTGGGTGCGCACGGTATTCTCGGCCGCGTCGAGCAGCGCCGAACTGGCCGTATCCACTTTTTTAAGCGTGGCGACAACATCCGGCTTGGAGCAGATCGGTGTTGCGGTAGGACTGCCGCAGGCCGGAAGCCGCCTGTAGGCAACGGCAACGGTCAGGGCGACCGCGTAGGATTGCTTGGCGGAGAATACGGCCTGCTGCGGGTTTGTGGGCGTCGATGCGCAGCCGTTGAACGCGGTTAGTAGGACTAGTGACAGGACTGCAATTATGGCTTTCATGGTGATGGTGCTCCTTGTGGTGGTTGTGGACAAAATGGACCGCTTCCGCCCGTCGCGCAGTAGAATGAATATGCGCATCCGGATAAGGCAACAGCTAGCACGAGCGCGGCAAGCAGGGTTTTCATGGTTCTTTCGGTGGCGCGGCTGCCGGATCCACTGGCGCAGGGATTACCGCTGGCATCGGCGCAGCTTTCGCAATCTCCGCCATCACGACATCCGACTTTTCCTTACTCGATGCGATCTGCATTTGTGCCTTTTCCGCCGACTTCGATCCGCCGAAGTAGTACTGAACGATGCTGGTCTGAATGATCGTAAGCGCACCGATCAATTGATTCAGCGCGCCCTCGTTGCCATCAGGTAGCACCCGCGTCATCATCAAGTACACGATGTAGAAATACCCCGCCGTGTAGATGATGGCGAGGATGCGCGCCGGGTCCAACAGTGGCGTGTCCGTGCTGCGCTTGTCTGGAAGATCCATTATTTGTCAACCTTTTTGTCCAGTTTGGCTTCGATGCGCACCAGCGTCGCCTCAATCC
>JANLID010000314.1 GCA_024654105.1 Gallionella sp.
CAGGCCATGACGTTGCTCGCGTCGCCTGCGGGTAGGTTGCTTGAGCGTCAGGTAACGAAACGCCTAGAGGAATGACTGTCCACGACAGAACCCGGCTTATCGGCCAGCTTCACTTATTTTTGTATTGTGCGGGAACGAGAAACCCCGCCTTGATTTTCTGATTACTTGATATGACAAGTCAGGCAAAGCGCGCTACCGGTATTGGATACACGCAGAAAGGACGGTTTGAACGTGGAACCTGGACCGGCCGATGGTACGCCATGCGGGTCATGGCATGATGCGCACTCAACCTGCGCTGCCCCGCCCGTGTCATACAGACGCACATCACCGCTACCCATTTTACCGTTTCCGTCAATATCGAAATAACGGGTTGTACCTTGTATGCTGGCGGGTGTATTAAAGTCGGTTCCCGGGCCGCTGGTTGAGGGGAAAGTGACGCCCACGGGGTGGTCGTTTGTCAAATCGGTACCGAGAGCAAAAACCGTGAAATCCAGATACGTATACGCGGGCGTGGACGTCCACGCGCCCTGCGCGCCAGCAGGGCTATGACAAACCAGGCATCCGAGGTTGGGGTCTACGCTGTTCAGGCCGGAGTGCATACCCGGGTTGGCTTTACTGCCAGTCCATGAATTCAGGAAGGCCTCGTTTTGCGTGGTCATCTGGGCTGCGCTGTAGAGCCCCGAGCCGGGCATGTTGACGATCGAATCGATGGCGGTCTGGCCGTCATGGCAGGACAGGCAGGACAGCGAAGCGGCGCCGGGCTGCGAAACCACCTGCGTCAGGCTCGATGTGCCGAGCTGGTTGTACGTGGTATAGGTGGTCGCCTTAATGGTGCGGTTCCATAGCGGCAAACTCACCGCCGTACTGGCGCCGTGCGGTGTATGGCAGTAAACACAGACCTCGGTGTAGTCATTGCGTGTACTATTCATCCATATACTGCCATTACCGAAGCCGGAAAAAATCGGGGTCATTGTTTGCTGAGTCATGTTGTGGCGCGTATTGGCGACACTGCCCTGATTCAGGAATGCGGCATAGGCAAAATTCATCACTACGACCAGCAAGACAAGCACCAAAATAATTTTCTGAACGTTCATTGTGTAACATCCCCCGAATAACGATGGAAACTGCTGTTTACACTCTTTAGCTGCCGGCCATAACCACTCTGTCCGCACATAGTGCACCAGAAAGTAACACATTTTTTTGACCGTGCGGGTACGGGCAAAAAAATATCGGACAAAAGGTACCGGAGTCGGGATAAAAGGTATCGAAGTCGAATTGTTTTCTCAATTCACATAGCGCACCATGCGCTGGTCAATCAGCCCGTAGATCCCCCATCCACATAGAACCATCCCCCTCCTCGCGCACGAAACGGCTGACCTGGAAAAACTATAAGATGCCGCAGACAAATTGATTTTGTTTGCCCCACCTCATTCACCTATACACACCATTTTTTGCCGTACAGCACAAAATATCCAACACCTCCATTACAAACAACTTTAGCTTGTTTACGCAATCCATTGCTTTTTAAGTAAATTAGCTTTTCATTAACTTTCTGCGCTAACCCATTGTCGCGTAAAGAAAAATCCTGTTTTTTCCGCTTGACCTACTGGTTTTTTTTCAATATAGTGGGCTTAAGTGGTAAAAAGTGGGTAAAAGTGGGGGTTACGGGTATGTTTCAGGGAGCGGCACAACTCAATCTGGATAGCAAAGGCAGGCTCGCGATACCGGCGCGGCATCGCGACATGCTGCTGGCGCATTGCGCGGGCAACCTGGTGCTGACCGCCGATGCCGACGGTTGCCTGCTGCTGTATCCGCAGCCCGATTGGCAGCCGATCCGCGACAAGCTGCTCAAGCTTTCCGCGCTCAATCCAAAAATTCGTGCGTTGCAGCGCCGCCTGATCGGCTATGCCGAAGATGTGACGATGGACGGCGCCGGGCGCGTGTTGATTTCTCCGGCCTTGCGCGGCTACGCCGCGCTGGATAAGCGCGTGATGCTGGTCGGTCAGGGCAATAAATTCGAATTGTGGGACGAGGCGAAATGGCAGGCGCAGCAGGAAGCCGCGCTGTCGTTCATGGATGGGGATTTGCCGCCAGAACTGGAAGGTTTTTCGTTGTGAGTGAGGGCTTCACATTTCTAATCCGGAACGTATTCTTGTAGGAGCAGGCCATGCCTGCGAAACCATAAAGATCGCGCGCATGGCGCGCTCCTGCATCCGCATCATTGATTCACGTTTGACCTGGAAATGGAATTGGCCCACACCACTGTCCTGCTGA
>JANLID010000117.1 GCA_024654105.1 Gallionella sp.
CATCCGCACCCAGCCGCAGACCGAGCTGCATCAGCCGCTCGCGTGACAATCCCAGCGACCACAGACGGTTCAGCGCGATCAGCGTAGTCGCCGCATCTGAGCTGCCGCCACCCAGTCCGCCGCCCATCGGGATGCGTTTTTCCACCACGATGTCCACGCCCAGCGCGCACCCAGTCTCGCGTTGCAACAGCCGTGCCGCGCGCACGCACAAATCCTGCTCCTCTGGCACACCTTCAATAACATTGGTGCGATGCACCGCGCCGTCTTCGCGCAAGCTGAAATGCAGCGTGTCATGCAGGTCAATAAAGCGAAACAGCGTTTGCAGCAGATGATAGCCGTCCGGCCTGCGTCCGACTACATGCAGAAACAGGTTGAGCTTGGCTGGCGCGGGACAACTGAGAGTTGGTTTCACTGTATTTCCCACTCGTCGATCAGCAGTTGCATCTGCAAGGCATCGCGCTTCAATTCCAGGCGCGCCGGCAGGCTGTCCACTCCATCGCCGGCGTAGCGCAGATAGCGCACCTCCCAACCGTTCTGGCGCAATACCGTCATTCGTCCCCCGGCGTCGCGCTCGATCTGCGCCTCGCTCTCCGCCATCGGCAGCGCCAGCACCCAATGGTGCAAGCCGCTCAATGGCAAATGCCAGCCCAGCGTCTGTTGCATCAACGATTCCGCATCGTCGGCCTGATAGTGCTTATCGCCGTCATCCAGCGTCGCATGCTGCGCGTCACGATAAACCCGCGCGGCAGTTTGTCCGAGCGGCGTAAGCAGCAGGATTTCGTCGGACTGCGGCTGATGCACCCAGCGCAACCCGGCGGAATGACGCGTGCCGTTATGCTTGACCGCGACGCGTCCGTTCAGCGCAAACGACGCGATATCGGGCTGCACAGGGCGTACGGCCGGCACGGGAGATGTCGGCAACAACGAGCAACCGCTCAGCAGGTACCACCAGAGCAGGAGCGGCAGACGCATTATTGTCCGGTGAATTTTTCGATGACCGTCTGCAACGGCACGCTGCCGGGATGGGATTTGAAGCTGTCCTGCCAGATTTTTCTGGCTTCATCCTTGTCGCCGCGCATCCACAGCACCTCGCCCAGGTGTGCGGCAATTTCGGGATCAGGGTTATTGGTAAACGCGCGACGGAGCATGTCCAGGCTCTCGTTCAGCCTGCCGCTGCGGTAGTAGCCCCAACCCACGCTGTCCATAATGGCTGGATCGTCGGGGGCAAGCTGCAATGCTTTCTCAACCAGCTCAACCGCCTCTGGAATGCGCTCGTTGCGTTCCAGCAGGCTGTAGCCGAGCACATTGTAGGCGTGCGCATGGTCGGGCTTGATCTGAATCAGCTTGCGTATCAGTTGCTCGAACACTTCCAGCTTGCCGATCTTTTCCGCCATCATGCCGGTCGCATAAAGCAGGTCGGGATGGTTGGGCAGTTTTTCCAGACCTTGTTGCAAGACCAGGTACGCGTCTTCCGCCCGCTTTGCTTCGTGCAGCAATTGAGATTCGATCAGAATCAGTTGCACGCGCTGCTGATTGTCGACGGCGGGCGCCTGATGCAGATATTCGCGCGCCTCTTCCAGCTTGCCGAGCTTGTTCAATAAATAGACCACACGCAACTGTGCGGCGAACTGGTATTCACCGCTCTTTACCTCCCGGTAATACGCTATTGCCCGATTTTCGTCCTCTTTCGCCTCGCTCAGTTGCCCGAGGTAATACTGCACGGTGTCCTGATTCTTATTGCCCTTTTCGAGCAACTGCCGGAGCTGCTTTTCCGCATCCTGCAGATCATTCAACTGCAAGGAAATCAGTGCGATTGCAAACGCAATATCCGGGTTGTGCGGATTGTCTTTTGCCAGGCGCTGAAATTCATCGCGCGATGTTTTGTACTGTTTTTGCTCCAGCAGCATGCGCGCGTATTGCAAACGGATTTCGCGCTTGTCAGGATAATCGGACAAATAGCGGCGCAATACTTCCATAGCTTGCTGCGGTGCGCTTTCCTGCAATAGCTGTGCTTCCAGCGAAACGGCCGTACCCCATTCCGGCCGCAGCTTGCGTGCCTGCCGCACCTCATCCAGCGCAAGCCCATCGTCGCCCGCCAGCCGCGCCAATTGGGCTACCGACCAATGCGCCTCGGCGATTTGCGGATAGGGTTGTGCAAGATTGCGCATCAGTTTCAGTGCGACGGACTTGTCTGGATGGGACGCAACCATCTGGAAAATCTGCATGAACTCGTTACCTTGATTTGCCTTTTCCGCCTCCAATATCCTGGCCAACTCCGGTTGCGCCTCATCCAGCTTTCCGCCGCGCAGCAATATCGAAGACAACATGCGCGCCGCCGGAATTGAAGTCGGCTCAACTTCACACCAGTATCTGAGCGCGTCAATTGATTTGCTCATATCGCCGGATTCGATCGCCAGTTGCGCGGCACGTTTGGCCAAGCGCGGATCGCCAGTTTTTTTGGCTATGTCTGCGCTGCCTGTTACCGCCAGTGCGCTGTGTCCGCGCTGATTGGCAATTTCGGTCAGCAGGTACTCGTAGAGCAACTCATCGCTCAACTCCATGTCTGGCAATACCGGCGCGGGTTCCGCTTGCGGCTCGGGTGGCGCAACCGATTGTGCCGGCGATTGTGCCGCCGGTTGTGCCGGTTCGGTACGCGGAGGAGTTTGTGCGCAGGCCGTGAGCAGCAAACAACAAACAATCAGATAATTCATTTGGGTCATGACAATATGCTTTTTGAAGTGAACGCGTATATTAGGTTATATCCGGCTCAATCCACAACTTTGCCGGCTGCATATTTCTGGCGGATACGGCAATTTTCAACATACTGCCGCAGTAGATTGATGCCGCTATGTATCGAAGCATATTGTCCTGTCCTGTCTTATCCGAACGAAGGCATTTGCAGCAGCCAGCCCATGCCGCCCAATGCGCCAAAGAAAATCGCCAGGTGCGCCCAGCCCCAGAACAGGTAGCGGCGTGATAATTTTTCCGGCGTCAGGTTGCTGATCAGGAATAATTTCCCATCGCGCGGCCGGCCGATGATGTGGATGTCGGGCTGGGTATGCGCTTCACGCCGCTTTTTTGTCACTTCACGCCTGGCAGCCTGGCGCGCCAGCATCCATTCCTGCATATCCAGTTCGCCGTCATTGTTCAGGTCAAAACGTTCATGCAGTGCGGGCATGTCCTTTTTCCATTCGGCCAGCAATGCATTGAGTTCGGCGCGAGTGTCAAATTCCGCGCTCAGGCTGCGCGTACGGAAATCGCCGATGACATAGAGGCTGTCGTTGTGGATGAACTTCCACTCGGTATAACGATAATCGCCTTCGATCCACTGGTCGCGGTGCCTGGTAACAATTTCGGCATGGTCGGGATCGACCACGCAATCACCGCTGTCATCGCGCAGCAGGAACGAATCGCTGCTCTCGCCATTGTCCAATGTCCGCCATTTATCCTTTGCGTCGCGCTGCTCCACCTTGTAGCGATACCACAGGCAGGGCAGCAGCCGCAGCTTGCTGATCAGCGGTTCGCCGTAGGGCCTGCCGCGCCCGACGAGTTCCACGTAGCCCTGCGCGGCGGAGGCGACTTTCGAAGTCGGCGTATCGCGCACCATGCGCAGCCGGTACAGCGCCGATAACCATGCAAACAAGCTGATGAGCGCCATCACCGACAGTGTGCCCAGCCAACCCTCGCGTGATTCCAGTTTGATCCCGACGAACAGCAGCAACAACTGCGCGCCGGACGTAACCAGTTGCGCGTATTCGCGGCGCAGCCTGACCAGCATGACGGTCTAACTAAAAAGCTGCTTCATGTCCACATCCGCCTTCTCGCTGGCAGAAAATTCCAGTAGCGGCTTCTCGCCGAAATTGAACAACGCGGCAATGATGCTGGCGGGAAACACCTCGATTTGCACGTTGTTGATGTTCACCGTTTCGTTGTACAGCTCGCGGCGGTCGGCGATGCCGTTCTCCAGCGAGATGATGCGGTTCTGCAACTGCATGAAATTCTCGTTGGCCTTCAGTTCCGGGTAGGCTTCCGCCACCGCAAAAATATTGCCGAGCCCCATACGCAGCATGCCCTCCGCCTGCCCCAGCGCGGGAATATCCTGTTGCTGGCGCGCGGTTTGCACCTGCGAGCGCGCTTCGATGACTTTTTGCAGCGTGGCCTGCTCGAATTCCTTGTACTGCCTGCACACCTCGACCAGTTTGGGCAGCTCGTCATGGCGCTGTTTCAACAGCACGTCGATATTCGCCCACGCCTTGGCAACGGCGTGTTTGACGTTGACCAGATGGTTGTACAGAGTGATGCCGTAGATCAGCAGGACAGTGATGACGCCGAGGAAAATCAGTATGAACATGTTGGCTCCTTTGCATTATTAACGTAGGGTGCGCTTTGCGCACCATGGTGCGTGAAACGCACCCTACAAATCAAATAGTAGCGTGTGAAACGATATGGCCGCAACGGCGCGTTACGCCGGCTATGACACCAGCCGGTTATTCAGGCAGGACTCGGCCCGCGCCGGCCGGGTCAGCGCAGTCAGCCTTTTGCGAGCCGCCACAACGAGGTGATTTCTGCCGCGCGTGCAATATGCAGCGGGTCTGCCGCATCGCTGGCACGCGGGTGGCGTGGCCGCACATCCATGCGATCCAGCACCCTCAATCCGGCGGCGGCAATCATCCCGAGCAGTTTCTCGCGCGTGCGCAAACCCAGATGCTCGGCCAGATCGGAAAGGATCAGCCAGCCTTCGCCGCCGGGCGTGAGGTGAGCCGTCAGTCCGTTGAGGAAGCCGAGCAGCATGCGACTGTCCGGGTCGTACACCGCGCGCTCAACGGTTGAACTCGGTCGTGCCGGTACCCACGGCGGATTGCAAACGACCAGCGGCGCTCTACCTTCCGGAAAAAGATCGGCCTGCACCACCTCCACTTGCCCCGCGAACCCAAGCCGCGCCAGATTGTCGCGGGCACAAGCCAGGGCGCGCACATCCTGATCGGTCGCTACCACCTGCGCGATACCCCGGCGCGCCAGCACTGCCGCGAGCACACCGCTGCCGGTGCCGATGTCGAAAGCAAGCTCAACTGCAGGCAGCGGCGCTTGCGCCACCAGTTCCACATATTCGCCGCGCACCGGGGAGAACACACCATAGTGCGGATGAATGCGCGCCCCCAAGGCAGGAACCTCGACTCCTTTCTTGCGCCATTCGTGCGCGCCGACCAGTCCCAGCAATTCGCGCAGCGAGACCACCGAAGATTCCCCGCCGGCGCCATATGCCTCAAGGCAGGCCTGGCGCAGGTCGGGCGCACGGCGCAGCGGAATGCTGTAATCCGCTTCCAGCGGGATAAGCAACATCGCCAGCGTGCGCGCACGCTGCGATTGCGCCTGTCGATGCAGATGGAAAGACTCTGCCGGCGAGATGTGAGAGGACGGGATTTGCTTTTTGCGCGGCTTGCGTTCGGCTCGCCGTGCCAGCGCCTGCAACAACTGCCGCGCATTCTGGAAGTCGCCGCGCCACAATAACGCGGTACCCTCGCAAGCGAGGCGATATGCGGCATCTGCCGTCATGGTGTCATCGGCGATGGCCACCCGTTTGGGGGGCGGCATCCCGCTCTCGGAACGCCAGCGCGCCGAACAGGACTCGTTTGCTTCCGTCCAGCGGATGATCGGATATCCGCTCACAGTACCAGCACATTATTGAGACAGGTTCTTGCCTGCGCCAGCCGCACCAGTGTCGGCAGCAGGTTCAGTCCGGTGGTTTGCTTCAATGCCAGCGCATTTTCCTTCAGGTCATCGAGCGGAATTGCGATCGGATAGCCGGTTGCGGCCAGCACCAGTGCGTTGCCGCTTTCGCCGGAAGGAAACACCAGCGCACGGTCATCGAAGGCCTCCATAATGTGAGCGGCAACTCTTTTGAAGTTGCGGCTGCGCGTCAGCATGTTCACCGCCATGATTCCGTTATTGCTCAAGTTTGATCGGCAAGCCTGATAAAAAGGCAATGTCTCGAGCGCTCCCGCACGCGCCCTTTCGTCGAAACCGTCCACCAGGATCAGGTCGAATTTTTTGTTCTGGTTGTTCAGCACATATTCCGCGCCGTCGCCAATGACCAGATGGATGCGCTTCGGGTCTTCCGGCAGCTTGAAAAACTGTCGGGCGGCAGCGACCACGGCAGGTTCGATCTCTACCACGGTGAGATGCACAAGCGGATAATGGCGATACAGGAATTTGACCAGCGAAGCCGCGCCGAGACCAATCAGCAATACCTTCTTTGGTGGGTCGCGCAGCAACAGCCCCGCCAGCATCTCGCGCGTATATTCCAGCTCAAGGTTCCATGGCCGCGCAATGCGCATCGCGCCCTGTATCCAGTCCGAACCGAAGTGCAGGGTGCGCACGCCGGCTTCTTCGCGAATGTCGATGGGTATGGTCATAGCTTTGCGATTTTCCCGATGGTGAGCGGTGGTTGCCGCCCCGATTTCTGCTGATTGCTCATCATTGCCGATGTCTCCTGCGCCAATTCTACATCCTGCCTGCGGGGAAGACGCCGGAGTGAAGTGACACGCAGACATTGCATGGCCGATGGTAGAATTCACCCATGCTCAACGAACGCGCGCAAATCCTGCTCAAGACTCTGGTGGAACGCCACATCGGCGACGGTCAGCCGGTCGGTTCGCGCGCCCTGCAGCAGTATTCCGGCCTGGATATCAGCTCGGCAACGATTCGCAACGTAATGGCCGACCTCGAGGATATCGGCCTGGTCAGCAGCCCGCACACTTCGGCGGGCCGCATCCCGACGGCACTGGCGTATCGCCTGTTCATCGACACCATGCTGGTGACCCGGCCGCTGGACAGTGCGCGTGTGCAACAAATGAAGAGCCAGTTGCATCCGGACAACCCGTCGCGCCTGATCGCGCAGGCCTCCAATATTCTGTCCGAACTGACGCAATTTGCCGGGGTGGTCGCCACGCCCGGACGCAGCGCCATCACCGTGCGCCAGATCGAGTTCCTGCGCCTGAAAGAAAAACGCGTATTGCTCATCATCGTCATGCCCGACGGTGAGGTGGAGAACCGCGTGCTGTTGCTGGAAAGAGACTATACCCAGTCACAGCTCACCGAGGCGGGCAACTTCCTCAATCAGCATTACATCGGCTGCAGCTTCTCGCAAATCCGCGAAAAACTGCACGGCGAGTTGCGCCAGCTGCATCAGGACATGAGTGCGCTGATGGCGGCGGCGCTGGAGGCGGGCGATGAAGCCTCGGCGAAGCAATCCGGTG
>JANLID010000316.1 GCA_024654105.1 Gallionella sp.
GGTGAATTGAACCTTGACATTCAAATGCGAGCTGACGCAAACCAGATCATCACTCTCGATAATGCGCTTATTGTCCCTGCTGTTCGGGCTTTGCTCCAGCCGTAGGCCCGTGTCATCAACGTTCAACAGGGTGGTCAGGATAAAGTAGGTCGTATCGCCGTAATAGAGTGCGACGCGCGATTCTTTTTCGGCAACATTACGCAGCACAAGCTCAATTTCTTTTGCCGAGACGATGCGGAATTCCTCTTCCTCGCTGCTGGAGAGCTTTTCGATTTTTAGAGAGATATCCTTTTCCATGTTCTCATGGCCGCATTAGCAAAACGCGCATGATAACAAAACTATGTCTTGGCAAAAGGAGGAATAGCCGAGGTATCCTCATGTTCCAGACGGTATAGCCAAGCGAGCAGTTCAGCCACCGCCAGATAAAGTTGGGGAGG
Organism: Gallionella sp.; assembly: GCA_024654105.1. Lineage (GTDB taxonomy): Bacteria > Pseudomonadota > Gammaproteobacteria > Burkholderiales > Gallionellaceae > Gallionella. The sequence continues at coordinate 438 of JANLID010000316.1, forward strand.
AATTTGCTGGTCGAGCTCAACTTTCATCAACAGCCCCACCAGATCTTCGGATTCATGGACGAAAACCCCGTGTTGTTTGGCGCGCTCAATAATTGCCTGTGCAATCAGGCCGCGCCCTTTGGCGACCACTTTCGGCGCGCCCTGATTCTGGCCGTAGGTCAGCGCGACGGCGGATTGTTGGGGCGTGGGTGAGGGTGGTTTCATGATTTTTCCACAGTGGCAGCAAACAGTGCAATGTCGGCTTTGGCAAGGGAATTCCTGAGTTGGGGCAGGGCGCGGCTGAACAGGTCAATCGTTGCCGAATCTGCGGCCTGCAATGTCAGCCGCAGCCCGCTTCCGGTAAACACCAGGCGGGCATGGACATCGCCCAGCTTGGGCAAGGCCAGCTCCATTTCGGTGCTCCACTGACGTTCATCCGGTTGCCGGACTTGGTGTTCCGGCTGTCCCTGAATTTCCCATTGCATTTCCTGCCCCGGCCAGACTTGACCCATCCATGCCAAATGACGGTGCTCCAGCGTATGCAGTTGCTGCTGCACCAGATTCACCAGCTCTTTGGCGATTGGCTGGGCAGCATCACCGGTAGCCGCCTGTGCCGTAACGTCCGCCTGCGCTATGGGTGTCTTGTCGAGCGCGGCATGCTGATCGGCAGTAAATCTGGCCTGCGCTTGCGCTGCTGAAATCTTGCCTGGTGCAGCATACTGATCTGCGGAAGATGGCGGCGAGCTCTTACCGGTAAGTAGATTTTGCGGCTCCTCCAGCAATTGATTGATGCTGCGCTCCCCGCGTACCCACTGCGCCTGATGCGATTCATAAAACAGGCCGCTTTTGCCGAGCGTTTCACGCAGCCCCGCAGCCAGCGACTTGGTGTCCAGCGCCTGTTGTTCGGCCGGCCAAACCGCCTTATTGCCGAGCTGTTGAACAACCGGCCTTTCGATGGGCAACTCCGCAAGATTGGAAAGCAATCGTGCCGCCGTGCCGATTTGCTCTGGGGTCGAAAGCGGATTGGTTGATGCGACCATGCTGAAAGTGATTCGTGGCTGTGTTGCAATCACTTCGAGTTTTATTGTGTCGCCACTCCGGATATTGCCGGGCAAGCGCATCTGGAGAGTTTGTCCGGCGACCTGCACTTTGAACAACCCCTCGCTTACTCTGGATTGAACGGAGCCTTGCAATTGCTGCCCGGGTTCGAGCATGGTTACGGGATTTGGCGTATTGCTGGCAGCCTCAATCAGCGGTTTCCCGGAACGAGAAAGGGCTTGCAGCGCGCTGATTATGTTGGCGGGTAGCATCGTATGGCAATCGCCCCGTTAATCCGGGAAAACAGTTGGCGGTTTTGCAGGTGCGAATTTACCTCGCAGAGGTTCTTGCACCCTGTGGGTGTTCGTATTGACAACAAGTCACGTGCGAATAAATTCGCACCCGCTAATGCAACGCAATAATTTTGAGTAACTACCCACCGTATGCCTGCTGTAGCCGCTGCTCATGGCGGTTACTTTGCATGATGCGCTGCAACTGCCCCATCCACACTTCGGTGTGATTGCGAATTTCGGCATCATCCGCCAGGATTTTTCTGATGAGCTGTATTTTACGTTGCCGGGCCGACTCATCGAGCGTTGCAGTTGCATCAATGGGCTTCATGGTGGCGACGTGCAGGCCGCATTGCTGCTCAAGACCGACTAGAGTATCCCACTCGCCTTGTACGGCCGCCTCGCGCATCTGGCTGGTGATGGCAGACAGCGATTCGTAATTGCTGATGACTCGATAACCAGCCACTTGGTTGCCGTCTTTCGGGTGCCCGGCCAAAAGCTCTTCGGCTGGCAACTTGGTGGAATGGCTGGTAGTTTTATCAGACGCGTTCATCTATTTATCCCCTTCCATAAACCAATTGCGCATTGGCGGCGGGTTTTGGTTGCGGCACTGGTTGTGCGGCAACTGCAGCATGGGGCCGGATGCTTTCCCAAGCCTCTTTCAAGTCGGCTAACAGCCGCGCCACCTCATCCAGGGCGGCCATATCGTTTTTTAAATTGGCGGCAATCAGGCGCGTGCACATATATTCGTACAGCGAGGATAGATTCTGTGCCAATGGGCCACCGACATTCTTGTCCAGGCTGGCGTTCAGGCCTTCATCAATGATAGCGATGGCTTTGGAAATTGCAGTACCTTTGGCAGAAACATCGTTGCGCATGATGCCATTCTTGGCATTGGCAATCGCCAGCAACGCGCCCTGATAGAGCATCGAAATCAGCTTGTGCGGGTCAGCCGCACTCACGCCGGATTCGACCCCGACTTTCGCATAGGCTTTGGAAGCTGCGGTTGCGTTCATGATTATTCTCCTATCTTAGGTTGCTGAGTTGCGCGAGTTGCTGGGTTAAATAATTGCTGGTCTGGTTCATGCTGCTCAACATCTGATCCAGCGCGGTAAATTGGGCGCGGTAACGTTTTTCAATGTTGATCAAACGGGTTTCCATCGCGTTGCGCTGCTTGCCGATATCGGTAATGGTTCTGCCGATACCATCGGTACGGCTGGCGAGAATTCCGTCGCTGGCGAGAATCGAGGTCGCCCAGCTCTTCAGCGTAGAGGCGTAGCCCTGCGAATAATTCAGCGCCCCGCGCGCGCCGAGCGCACCGCCGGTGATGGCGATGCTCAGCCCCTGCGGATCGCCGCTGGCCGCGCTCAGGGTTTGACCGGAACCGGTCGCGGTTACGCCGCCGATCGAGCCGGCCACATTCACGCCGCCGGTTTCCGTGGGCGTTCCCAGCAGATCCGAAGCGCCATTGCCGCCGGTGATGGCGACGCCGGATGTGGAGCCATAACTGGAAGAAGTAATGGATAACACCCCGCCGCTTTGCGTGACGGCTACCGAAATACCTGCGGCGGACAGCGCGCTCGCGCTGTTGATTCTGGATTGCAGTTCGGCCGCCAGCGTCTGCGCGGTGTAAGTCCCTGCGGACAATACAATGGAAGCGCTCGTCCCATCCACGGTTAAAGTCAGCGCATCGTTTACCCCGGCGCTGATGGTGGTGTTGGCCGCTACCGAGCCGACCGCCGTTCCCTGCGTGGCAAGTTGCGTAATGTTCACCGCATAACTGCCCGCCCTGGTGCTGCTGGTCGCGCTGCTGAAACTGACCAGACTGTCCGTCGCCTTGCCGACCGACGCAAACAGGCTGGCGATGTCGCTGAAATTGCTGGTCATTACGCTATCGAGCTTGGTCTGGTTGAGCGCCAGCGTGCCGTCTTTCTGGAAAGACACGCCCACATCGGAAAGCGTCGTCAACACGCCGGAAGTGCCGGTAACCGATGTACTCAACATGCTGCGCAGTTGCGATTGCAGGGAACGCACCGTGGCATCGCCCTGCAGGATCGCGCCTTGTTTGGCGACAGGGTCGTAGGCAGAGGAATTTTTCAGTGTCGTGGCAAGATCGTTATACGTCTTGACGAAACTGTTGATCGAGCTGCTGACTGCGGCAGTGTCGCGCGCGACCGTCAGGGTTGCCGGTGAAGTAGTGATTTTATTCAACGTCAGCGTGACGCCCTGAATCACGTCGGAAACTGTGTTGGAAGTCTTGCTCACCGCCACGCCGTTCACCTTGAAATCGGCATTCTGCGCGGTCACGGTTTCCGCCAGGTTCTGCGTGCCGGCTGGATCGTGCGCCAGCAGGCTGCTCACGGCGGCATCGCCGCTCACGGAAATTTTGAGGCTATTGCTCGTGCCATTGCTGTCAGATGACAGCGCGAGACGGTAAGGTGTGCCGCTGCCGTCGTTGATGATAGTTGCCGTCACACCCATCTGCGCGGTATTGATCGCATCGCGGATGCCTTGCAGCGAATTGTTGGTGCTGTCTATGGTGACGCTCTTGGTGCCGCTGCCGTTCGATGCAAATGCAGCACCGGTATATTTGCCGGTTCCCGCATCGAAAGTGCCGCCGCTGATGGCGCCGAAATCGAAAGTAACCGTAGTCGAAGCCCCTGCGCCGATCGCGGCGGTGCTGCTGGTTTGCCCGGCGGCGACCAGCTTCTGCGCCTGCGCGAGGCTGGTCACTTCCAGCGAATAAGTGCCTGCCGCCGCGCTGCTGGTGGCAGAAGCGGAAAAAATGGCGGCATCGGAAGTGGTAGCCTTGAGTGACTGGAAATTACTGGCGCTGCTCAGACTTTGCACGGCAGCCTGAAAACTGCTCACCGCACCCTTTACGCTGCCATAAGCGGAAAGCTTGGCCTGGTAGCCGGCTTCCTTGACGTTGAGTTTATTGATCGGCCGCCGCTCGACGGCCATCAACTGACTGACGATGCTGTTGACATCCAAATTGGTTGCCGAGGTTGCCATGATCTGTCTCTTTGCGCCTCTCTTGTGTGTTGTTTTCTATCGTTCCCACGCTCCGCGTGGTAACGCAGCTTGTGCCGCTCCTGCGGCACGGGACGCGGAGCGTCCCCTGAGGCATTCCCACGCGGAGCGTGGGAACGATGCTACGCCAAATTTACAGCCATCCCGCAACAACCCAACACCCGATTAGAACGGGATTAAGCCTCCTGTTTCAACAACAGGCCCTGCTGCACCTGATCTATCGCGCGGGAAATCGCCAGCATTTCTTCGGTCGGATACTGGCGGATCACATCGCCGGTTTCCGCATCCGTCAGCTTGAACATCTGTTTTTTCGTGCTTTCGTCGACGCTGAACTCCAGATTCCTGTCGGATTGCTTCAACACCCGGTTGATGTTCTCCATCGCGCTCTTCACCTGCTCGGCGGAAGCCTGCTGTTCGACAGCCGGCTTGGCGGTGGCCTGCGGCAACTCGAGCGTTACGCTGGGCTGGGCGGCAACATTTGAGCTTGCGGCAGCAACGACAACAGGCTCGCCATCGCTGGCGAGCCTGTTGTTTACAATTCTGGCAGGCTGCGGAGCCTGAGCCGTGTTACTGATATTTTGGATGAGCATTTCGCTTTTCCTTTATTTCAAAATCCCGACCGGTTACCCGGCCGGGAAGTTTCATCGTACGGACAATTATGAATTGTCCCTACCATTACCTCAACAGCGTCAACACGGTATTCGGCAACTGGTTGGCCTGCGCCAGCATCGCCGTGCCAGCCTGTTGCAGAATCTGGGCGCGGGTCAGTGCAGCGGTTTCTGCGGCAAAGTCTGCGTCCTGGATGCGGCTACGGGCATTCGTCACGTTTTCTGCGGTAGTCTGCAAGTTGGCGACTGCCGAGCTAAAACGGTTCTGGTATGCGCCCAGGTCGCCGCGGGAAACGTTGACCATACTCAACGCTGCATCCACAGTGGCAATGGCCAACTGTGCATTGGTGGCACTATTCAGGCTTACGCTAGCCATGGACGAAAATGTGCTGGTCGCGGTATTGAACACATCCGCATTATGGCCTGCCAAAGTGATCGCACCCTTGCTGCTGGCCAGCGATACCGAACCGATCTTGAGGGAGGAATCAGTACCACCTTCGGTCAATGTTACTCCCGAGAAGGCTAGCGTATCGCCAACCACGGCAGACGTATTGGCATAATCCAGGATGCTGATATCGCTGCCATCGGAGCTGGTCAGGGTGATGCTGTTTTTCGCCGAGGTGCTGGTGAAGGTTGCGGTAATCCCGGTAGTGCCCGCCGCGCCGTTGATGGCGCCTACCAGTGCAGTAAGGTCGGTCGGATCCGTCACCGCTGCCGAAATCGCGGCGGTAGACGTGCCGCCAAGCGTGAAGCTCACGGTGCCGGCCGCAGAAAGGCCGCTCAAGGTAGCGCTGTTCGATGCGGTGGCAGTCACGCCAACCGAGGCTGCGTTCGTATTGATAGCGGCGGCGATAGCTTTGGCATCGGCCAAGGCAGCGTAGCCAAAAGCGGCCGTGGTACCGCCATTCACCGTAGTGACCGTTAGGCCGGCTTCGACGGCGACGGTATTGCCGCCAGTCAAGTCGGCTGCTGCTGCCTTGGTGGTCCCCATGAGCGTGCCAGCCGCCAACAGGATATTGCTGCCCAGACCGGTGGCGCGCGCATCGGCAATCGAGCTGACCGCGATCGTCTGGTTGGCATTGGCGCCGACCTGGAAATTCTGGCTGGTGAAAGAACCGTCCAGCAAGTTAAGCCCGTTGAATGTAGTCTGACCGGCAACACGCGTAATTTCAGCGATCAGCTGGGTAGATTCAGCATCCAGTGAAGCGCGGTCGCTGGCGCTGTTGGTTGAGTTGGCGGACTGGATCGCCAGTTCGCGGATACGCTGCAAGTTATTGCTGATTTCATTCAACGCGCCCTCGGCAGTTTGCGCCAGGGAGATGCCGTCATTGGCATTGCGCGAGGCTTGGTTGAGGCCGCGAATCTGCGAGGTCATCCGGTCGGCAATCGCCATGCCCGCCGCGTCGTCTTTGGCGCTATTGATGCGCAAGCCGGAAGACAGGCGTTGCAAGGAAGTCTGCAGCGCGCTTTGCGATGTGTTCAGGCTGCGTTGTGAATTCAGCGACGCAATGTTGGTATTAACGAATTGAGGCATTTTAGTTCTCCTTTGACTGGGTTTGTTATCCGGCTTGATTGCCGTTCACATTGGTTTGCCTGATGTTGCAGGCTCATCAACCGCCGTTAGTCCAGTTATCGGAAGGAGCGGGGAAAACTTTAGAAATATTTTTTGCGGCACGCTTGATCGACGCGAAGATGCGCAGACGTTGGGTAGGGCGTCAATAAGCCCGTCCTGAGCTTGTCGAAGGACGAAGCGCATTGCGCCGCATGGAAAATCGAATAACCTCCGGCGCATTACGGCTGCCGCCTAACAGTTTGTTGAAATTGCATCGTTCCCATGCTCCGCGTGGGAACGCTGGCCGTGCCGCTCTGCGGTACGGGGCGCGGAG
>JANLID010000340.1 GCA_024654105.1 Gallionella sp.
GAAACGACGGCCCAAAAACCTGCCGCTGTTAACAGTGCCGCGCCAAGTTGCGCGTGACCTCATTTATGCACAGAGATCGCTTAACCGAGTGCCATGAGAGCCTGACCCCTTTTCTCTATGCCCGCCGGTCATTTATAACATTCCGGCCGCGACACGCTCCAGTGCGCCAATCGGCATGATCACGATAAGCTGGCAGATGATGAACAGCAGCAAAGGTGACAAATCCACACTGCCCAGCAGCGGCATGATACGGCGCAACGGCTGGAGAAAACGATAGGTGACGGCCGCCAGCAATGAGGCAACTGGTGTGTAAGGATTTATCCAGGACAGGATTGCCTGCGCGAACACGGCCACCATCAGCAGGTACAGGCTGATCTTGAGCAGCTTGACCATTGCCAACACCAGCAGTCCCGGCAATGGAAAACCGTGCAACGGGTAACCCTGCGCCCACAGCAAGCCGGTCAGGTAAAGCATTTCAAACAGCAGCGCGAGCAGCAATGTCGCGCTGTCCAGTCCGCGCACGGCGGGAATGAAACGGCGCGTGCGCAACACCAGAAAGTTGGTCAGCACCATGATGAATTCACCGATCGGGTTGCGCAGCGGCGCGCGCAGCCACTGCAAATGGAAGCGCAGCAGCAGGATTGCCGCAAACGGCTGCAGCAGGATGTCGAGCAGAAACAGCAGAGTCTCGTTCAACATATCAATCCCTGCCCAATTCGTCGCCCATTTCCTTGGCGCGATCGGCGGCGGCATGGGCGGCTTGCGCGATGTGCTCGGCAACCCGATGGGCGGCCATGCTCAGCAGTGCACGTTCGGTGGTGCCATTTTTTGAAGTGACGCGCGCGCGCAACACGCTGACATCTTCCTCGCTGGTAGCGGCCAGTTTGCTGGCGCCGACGAAAGTTGCCAAGCTCAAACGGCGCGCTTCTGCGGCATTGAAGCCTAGTTCGTGCGCCGCCTGTTGCAGCGCTTCAATGAAATAGAACACATAAGCCGGGCCGCTGCCGGAAATCGCCGTGACCGCATCCAGCATTGTTTCGTCTTGCAGCCAGAGGGTTTCGCCCACCGCCGCCAAAACATTTTGCGCCTGTTCGCGCTGTGCAACGCTCACTTCCGGCAGCGCATACAAGCCGCTCATGCCGCTGCGGATCAACGCAGGCGTGTTGGGCATGACACGCACAACGGCCTGGCTGCCTGACCAGCGCGCCAAGTCCACCGCGCGTATGCCGGCGGCGATGGAGATCAGCAGTTGCCCGTTGAGCAAGGGTGCGGCTTGCTGTGCCGCATCACGTAATTGTTGTGGCTTGACCGCGAAAACAATGATGTCGCTGCCTGCTGCGCCCTCGGCAAGATTATCCACCGCACGCACCGCAAAATCGCGTTGCAGCCGCGCGCGATTCTCCTCATTGATTTCCACCACACTGATCTGTCCGGCAGCCAACCCCTTGCCGAGCAAACCGCCGATCAGCGCGGTGGCCATGTTGCCACCGCCGATAAAGCAAACATTCATTTATGTTTCTCCATAAACCGTAAACCAGGCGAACCGGAACCAAATGTAGGCCGGGCTGCGCCCGGCATGGCGGGCGCAGCCCACCCTACGGATTATTTGATAATCCATCCTGCGGATAATC
>JANLID010000350.1 GCA_024654105.1 Gallionella sp.
CTTCGAGTTGCCCAATGTGGCGGAAGATTATGTGCACCGCATCGGCCGTACCGGGCGCGCAGGCAGTGAAGGCGAGGCGAGTTCGCTGGTGTGCATCGATGAGCACAAATTGCTGCACGACATCGAGCGGCTCATCAAGCGCGAGATTCCGGTGGTGCAGGTATCCGGTTTCGAACCCGATCCGCGCATCAAGGCCGAGCCTATTCTAAATGGACAAAATCGTGGCCAGGGTGGGCGCGGGCGCAGTCAATCAGCGCCGCGTGCAGGTGGCGGGCAGCCGCGTAGCGGTGGGCAAGGAAAACCTGCGGGTGGGCGTGGCGCAGGACGTGGTATTGCGTCTGCAATGCATCGCTCGGGCGGACGGGGACGATAGGCGCCGGGTGGGTGCAGCCGACATTGAGTTCAGGTTAAAAAACATGGCTATTGAAACAGCCAGCAACTATTCGACACTCACTCCCGATTGCGTGCTGAACGCGCTGGAAAGCATCGGCCTGCGCAGCGATGGGCGTCTGTTGACGCTCAACAGTTACGAGAACCGTGTGTATCAGGTTGGCATGGAAGAAGGCGCACCGCTGGTGGCGAAATTCTACCGTCCATTACGCTGGACGGATGCTGCCATACTTGAAGAGCATGCCTTTGTGCAGGAACTGGTCGAGCGTGAAATTCCCGTCGTACCTGCATTGATGCTAGACGGCAAAACGCTGCATGAGTTTGAAGGATTCCGCTTCTCGGTTTTTCTAAAACATGGCGGGCGTGCTCCCGAGCTGGAAGACCGCGACACGCTGGAATGGATGGGGCGCTTCCTCGGGCGCATTCACGCCATCGGTGCGCTCCGGCCGTTTCAACATCGCCCCACGCTGAATATCGAAACATTTGGCACCGCACCGCGCGACTATTTGCTGGTGCATGATTTCATTCCGTATGATCTCGACACGGTTTATCGCAGTGTGATCGATCAGGCGCTGGCAGGTGTACGACATTGCTTCGCTCATGCCGGTGACACAAAGCACCTGCGCCTGCACGGTGACTGCCACGCAGGTAACGTGCTGTGGACGGACGACGGCCCGCATTTTGTCGATTTCGACGACAGCCGCATGGGGCCTGCGGTACAGGACTTGTGGATGCTGCTCTCCGGCGAACGCGCAGAGCGCATGCGGCAACTGGGCGACGTGTTGGCTGGCTACGAGGGTTTCCATGAATTTGACGTGCGCGAACTGCATCTCATCGAGGCCCTGCGCACCCTGCGCCTGATCCACTACTCCGCGTGGCTTGCGCAGCGCTGGGATGATCCCGCCTTCAAACAAGCCTTCCCGTGGTTCAACACGCAGCATTACTGGCAGGATCGCATTCTGGAATTGCGCGAACAGATCGCTTTGATGGAGGAACCTCCGTTATGGCAAAACTGATCTATTGCTCTTGCGGGAGCTTCGTGCGCGAGGATGGACGGTGGTTGTATGTGGACGGTGAGATATCACCATGATCGCCGGGTGAATCCGATGCTGTATATTTCCCATAATGTGATGATTTCCAACCATGAGATCGAACTGACTGCTGTGCGCGCGCAAGGCGCGGGCGGGCAGAACGTAAACAAGGTTTCCAGCGCGGTACATTTGCGTTTTGATATTGCCGCGTCATCGTTGCCGGATGAATTCAAGCAGCGCTTGCTGCAATTGAATGACCAGCGCATTACGAAAGAGGGCGTCGTGGTCATCAAGGCACAGGAGTTTCGCAGCCAGGAGAAAAACCGCGATGCAGCTTTGCGGCGTTTGAAGGAGCTGGTGCAGAGTATCGCGGTGTTACCTGCGGCGCGCCGTGCCACCAAGCCGACGCGCAGTTCCCGGCAGAAGCGACTGGAAGGCAAGCTCAGGCGCGGTGCAGTGAAGGCAATGCGGGGACGGGTAGTGGAATAAGGGAAACCGGATCAGGCAGGAAAGAAAATAAAATCATGGCCATTAAAGCAACTATTTTCAAAGCCCATCTGCAAATCGCGGATATGGATCGGCACTACTACCAGAATCACGCACTGACGCTGGCGCGCCACCCTTCCGAAACAGACGAACGCATGATGGTGCGCCTGCTGGCGTTCGCCTTGCATGCGCACGAATATCTGGAGTTCGGGCAGGGAATGACGGACGATGCCGAGGCGGATTTGTGGCAGAAGGATTTGACCGGGGCTATCGCGCTGTGGATCGACGTAGGCACTCCCGATGAAAAGTTGATCCGCAAAGCCTGCGGGCGGGCAAACGAAGTAGTGGTGTATGGCTATGGCGGGCGCACGGTGCAGATGTGGTTCGAGCAGAACAAGGCGCAATTCGAGCGGCAGAAAAATCTGACTATCGTCAATCTGCCCGTGGAAAGTACGCGCAACCTGACCAGGCTGGCGCAACGCACGATGGCCTTGCAATGCACCATACAGGATGGGCAGGTGTGGTTAAGCAATGACCGCGAAAGTGCGGAAGTGACGCGAACGGTGTTGCATGCGCCGCAGCCGCGCTGAAAGAAGCCAGAAGGTTTACCCCGACACCGCGCAAAAGACTACCGCTTTATGCAGGCAAATTTCCACAAAATCTCGATGCCGCTGTCAGGCGGGACCGGCTTCCACTTCGTTGTATAAGAATCGCTATAGACTACTTTGCCAGCGCCCATATTCTTGGAGTGCTGGGAAGAAGCACGCCTTCTCCATTTCGCTTCCTTGCAGTCGTATTCGTTCTGGTCCTTTGTCGACAGATAGGGTTCACCCATATCTTCATGGACATGATTGAAGTCCGTCAGATGCCACATCGTCGCCATATTGCCAGACCTTTGAACGGTGGACTGATCGACGTAGATAGCAGTATTTTCATTGCGGCCAACATTTACCCACTCCGCCATCGCACTACTGCTCACACCAGCCAGCAACATCATCAAAATAACTTTACGCATTGCAATCCCTTAATAAATCGAATTTTCTCAGTTTATCTTCATCGTCTTCCACGAGAGTGTGATCATGCTATCAGTTTTTACCTTGCCAAGCGATGGATCAGTCAGCACTATAAGCGAGAAGCCATGCGGCGATGCCGCGCCAGATAGGGCGGCGTCCAACCACCTCTACTGGCCTTTGCTTGATGTCGATCTGGCTGTGGAATCAATCCGCGACCCCAGCCAATTTTCTCTGGTTGCCAAGACTGACCCATCGTTCAGGCGGAATGCGCGAGCGCGCAGCCTTCGGCATATTGTTAATGCGGGGTATTGCTGGTAGCGTACGCCTCGCATCCATGATGACGTGGATGAAAAAGAAATCTACTCGGGTATCTTCCATTTGGTGTATCGCGATGCTGGCAATCCGCGCCAGATCACGGCCGGGCGGCTGGCGGAACTACGAGCAGATTTCATGGAGGACAAGGCGTGAATATCCTGACCCGATTTGTGATTATCGCCGCGCTGCTGACGTCCCTGCCCGCAGGGGCAGAGGTCGACGGCCACCAGTTGCTGCGCTTCCAGCAGGAAGCGGACGCCTTCAATGCGGAACATCCCGAGGCCAACCTCTATCGCGCCGGGTTTTTCGGTGGCTACCTGTCGGGCATGCTCGACGCGCTGGAGGGACGCAGCGTGTGTTTCAAAGTTTGTCGCTGCGAACTTGACGCCAAGGTTGCCGACTACCTGCGCGACCATCCGGCCGAACTCGACCAGCCCGTGGCTACCTGGCTGGTTAAGCTGCTGGAAGATTCGTATCCCTGCCCGCGGTGATCAAGTTTCGCAGGGTGGGCGCAGCCCACGCGATTGCCGGCCTTGACCTGGGGCAGAGTGCCATTAGTTGCCGGAGCCGAATTGTTTTTGGCGAACTAAGCCAGGGAAGAAGCAATGCGTCGGTGCCTTGCCAGATACAGCGGCGTCCATGCGTGGGAAATCCTGTAGACGAAGTTGTAGCGCGCCACATGATAACTGGGGTCGAAGCCGTAGAAATTGAGTTTCATCTGTTGCAGTTCTTCGGCGCGGTAGGCATCCAGCGGCTTTTCCCGCTCGTCGCGTTCGCGCCGGGCGACCTTCTCCTGCAATAGCGCGGAGTAATCCGGGCTGACAGCCAGCCCTTCGGCGAGCTGTTCGATTCTTGCCAGAAAATCTTCCCGGCCAGTTCCGAAGCATCCGTCGATCAGACCCATCTCGCGCGCTTCCGCCGC
>JANLID010000352.1 GCA_024654105.1 Gallionella sp.
TTGCATTCGCGCTTTGTACGCAGGCCGTGCGCTAATGCTCAGGAAAACATTTAACCGCTTAATACGTTAAGAATTTATTGGGAGGACAAATTCATCCTGCCCCTTCGAACACTTCGACTACGTGCTGGCAATGGATCATGCTAATCTTACCATCCTGCAACGCTTGGCCAAGCAGGGCGGCGGCAACCCGCATCTGTTCCTCGGATACGCCCGCCGCCACGCCGAACGCGAAGTGCCCGATCCCTACTACGGCGGTGCGGATGGTTTCGAGCGTGTGCTGGATATGGTGGAAGACGCGGCGGAGGGTTTGTTGCAGCACATCCGGCAACAGCATTTCGATCGTTATACATAGCGACATAACTCTGTTGCGCGATTCCGGAACGGGGCCGGGCGGTGTCCGGAGCCCTCATGTACTTCTTTGTACATATCACATTTAATTAAAAAGGAAACAAAGTATGAGTCTCAAATGCGGTATTGTCGGCTTGCCCAACGTGGGTAAATCCACCCTGTTCAATGCGCTGACCAAGGCCGGCATCGCGGCGGAAAACTATCCGTTCTGCACTATCGAGCCGAATGTCGGCATCGTCGAAGTGCCGGATGCGCGCATGGCGGCGCTGGCGGAAATCGTCAAACCGCAACGGATGCAGTATGCGATCACCGAGTTTGTAGACATTGCCGGGCTGGTGGCGGGCGCGTCCAAGGGCGAGGGGTTGGGCAACCAGTTTCTCGCCAACATCCGCGAGACCGATGGCATCGTCAATGTGGTACGCTGCTTCGAGGACGACAACGTGATTCACGTCGCAGGCAAGATTGATCCGATTGCCGACATCGAAACCATCATCGCCGAACTGGCGCTGGCCGATCTCGCCACCGTGGAAAAAGCGCAGCAACGAAACAGTAAGCAATCGCGATCCGGCGACAAGGACGCCGCCAAATTGGGCGCATTATTGGAGACAGTTTCCGCGCATCTCAACCAGGGTAAACCGGCGCGCATGCTGAAGCTGGATACCGAACAGCTTGCGCTGCTCCAGCCGCTGTGCCTGCTCACCATCAAGCCCGCCATGTACGTCGCCAATGTCGCGGAAGGCGGTTTCAGCAACAATCCATTGCTGGCTCGTCTGGAAGAATTCGCCGCCAAGGAAGGCGCGCCGGTGGTGCCGATCTGCGCCGCGCTGGAAGCGGAAATCGCCGAGCTTTCCGATGCGGACAAGCAGGAGTTTCTGGCCGATGCCGGTATGGCCGAGCCCGGGCTGAACCGCCTGATCCACACCGGTTACAACCTGCTTGGCCTGCAAACCTACTTCACCGCCGGTGTGAAGGAAGTGCGCGCCTGGACCATCCACAAGGGCGACACCGCCCCCAAGGCCGCCGCCGTGATTCACAACGACTTCGAGCGCGGTTTCATCCGCGCCGAAGTGATTGCTTATGACGACTTCGTGAAATATAAAGGCGAACAAGGTGCGAAAGATGCCGGCAAGATGAAGGTGGAAGGCAAGGAGTATGTCGTGCAGGATGGCGATGTGATGCATTTCCGCTTCAACGTCTAATCCGTTTTACCCGTCCAGCCGCATCCATTCCCATCCAGAAACACCACGCAAAGCCCCGCAAAACGGGGCTTTGCGTTTTATGCTGTCCATGTACCGCT
>JANLID010000361.1 GCA_024654105.1 Gallionella sp.
GGCGGCGGCCCAGTTCTTCCATCACTGCGCCCTGATTGGAATCTTCCACGTCCACAGTCAGCACTTCGAACGGCTCGCACTTTTCGCCGTTGATTTCACGGTACACCACGCGCGGCTTGCCGACGCCCATCTCAAAACCTTCACGGCGCATGTTTTCCAGCAGGATGGTCAGATGCAGTTCGCCGCGCCCGGCCAGCAGGAACACATCGGTCTCGTCGGTATCCTCGACGCGCAGCGCGACATTCACCAGCAGTTCCTTGTTCAAACGGTCCCTGATCTGGCGGCTGGTGACGAACTTGCCCTCCTGCCCCGCCAGCGGCGAGGTGTTGACCATCAGGTTCATGGTCAGCGTCGGCTCATCCACCTTGGGCATCGGCAATGCTTCCGGATTATTCACATCGGCCAGCGTCACGCCGATACCGATTTCATCTATGCCGTTGATCAACACGATGTCGCCCGCAAGCGCTTCATCCAGCGGCACGCGTTCGATACCGCGAAAGCCGAGCACCTGGTTGATGCGCGCGCGTTTCGGGGTTCTATCGCCGCTCATCACCATCACTTCCTGGCCAGGCTTGACGCGGCCGCGGCGCACGCGACCGACGCCGATGCGGCCGACGAAGCTGGAATAATCCAGCGCGGAAATCTGCAATTGCAGCGGCGCGTCCACATCGGTATCCGGTGCAGGAACGTGCTTGAGCACCGCGTCGAACAGCGGGCGCATGTCTCCGCCAACTGCGCCCTCACCCCCCGCCCCTCTCCCGCTTGCGGGAGAGGGGGGTTCTAGAGTGGCGTAGCCGTTCAGTGCCGAGGCATATACCACCGGAAAATCGAGCTGTTCTTCGGTCGCGCCGAGCTTGTCGAACAGATCAAAAGTCTTGTTTATCACCCAATCGGGACGGGCTCCGTCGCGATCCACCTTGTTGATCACCACGATGGGACGCAGGCCCAGAGCCAGCGCCTTCTTGGTGACGAAACGGGTTTGCGGCATCGGGCCTTCCACCGCATCCACCAGCAGCAGCACGCCGTCCACCATGCCCAGCACGCGCTCCACTTCGCCGCCGAAATCGGCGTGACCGGGCGTATCCACGATATTGATATGTACGCCTTCGTAATCCACCGCGCAGTTCTTTGCCAGAATGGTGATGCCGCGCTCTTTTTCCAGATCGTTGCTGTCCATCACGCGCTCGGCGATGTGCTTATAGGAAGCAAAAGAACCTGCCTGACTCAACAGTTTGTCGACCAAAGTGGTCTTGCCGTGGTCAACGTGGGCGATGATGGCGATATTGCGAAGTTCGCGGGACATGGAAACAGCCTTGCTATATGAAAAGGGCGCGCATTCTATCACATGGGGCGCGGGTATCCCGCATGAAACTGAAAAAGCGTTTCACCACGAAGAACACGAAGCACACGAAGAAATAAAAGCCATTTTGTGGCTGTGCGGCTTTCAATGCACGCCTGGAAATTCTTCGTGATTTTCGTGGCCTTCGTGGTGAAAACAGGCTTTAAGGATCAACCACCCAGTTCCAGCATCAGTTGGTTGATGCGCCTGACGAAGGTTGCCGGGTCATCGAGCTGTCCGCCTTCAGCCAGCAATGCCTGATCGAACAGCACCGCCGCCCAGTCGTCGAAGCGCTTTTCCTCGGTTTTCAGGCGCAGCACCACCGGATGCTGCGGATTGATTTCCAGGATCGGCTGCGAAACCGGAGCCTTCTGTCCGGCGGCCTTGAGCATCCGCGCCAGGTTGCCGCTCAGGTCGTGCTCGTCGGCCACCAGGCAGGCCGGGGAATCGGTCAGGCGGTGCGTGACGCGCACTTCCTTGACGCGCTCGGCGAGGCTGCTCTTGATCTTGCCGGTCAACTCCTTGAATTCGTCCGCCCGCTTCTCCTGCGCCTGCTTCTCGGCCTCATCCTCCAGCTTGCCCAGGTCGAGGCCACCCTTTGCCACCGATGCCAGCGGCTTACCATCGAATTCGGTGAGATAGCTCAATGCCCATTCGTCCACGCGGTCGGACATCAGCAGCACCTCGATGCCTTTCTTGCGGAACACCTCCAGGTGCGGGCTGTTCTTCGCCGCATTGAAGGTCTCGGCAGTGACGTAGTAGATCTTCTCCTGCCCTTCCTTCATGCGGCCGATGTAGCCGGCCAGCGACACGGTCTCTTCCGGCGTGTCGGCATGGGTCGAGGCAAAGCGCAACAGCCCGGCGATCTTGTCCTTGTTGGCGAAATCCTCGCCTACGCCTTCTTTCAAAGCCTTGCCAAATTCCTTCCAGAACGTCGCGTATTTTTCCTTGTCGTTTTCGGCAAGGTCGGCCAGCAGCGCCAGCACCTTGTTGGTGCAGCCCTTGCGGATCGCCTCGATGTCTTTCGATTCCTGCAATATCTCACGCGACACGTTGAGCGGCAGATCGCTGGAATCGACCACCCCGCGCACGAAGCGCAGGTACAGCGGCATCAACTGCTCGGCGTCGTCCATGATGAACACGCGCCGCACATACAGCTTGACACCGTGGCGGGACTGGCGATCCCACATATCGAACGGCGCGTGCGCCGGGATGTAGAGCAACTGCGTGTATTCCTGGCGTCCCTCGACGCGGACATGCGTCCACGCCAGCGGGTCGTCGAAGTCGTGCCCGACATGCTTGTAAAATTCCCGGTACTGCTCGTCGCTGATCTCGTTCTTGCTGCGCGCCCACAAGGCCGACGCCTGATTGACGGTCTCGTCCTCATCGGTGAGCTGCTGCTTATCGTCTTTCCACTCTTCCTTCTTCATCAGGATCGGCTGGACGATATGGTTGGAATACTTGCGGATGATGCCGCGCAGTTTGTGACCCTCCAGCAGGTCGTCCTGCCCGTCGCGCAGGTGCAGCGTGATCTCGGTGCCGCGCGTGGCTTTCTCCACCATCTCGATGGAGAACTCGCCGCCGCCGTCGGACTCCCAGCGCACGCCCTGGCCAACATTCTCGCCGGCGCGGCGCGTCAGCACCGTCACCCTGTCCGCGACGATGAACGAGGAATAAAAGCCAACGCCGAACTGGCCGATCAGGTGCGCATCCTTCTGCTGGTCGCCGGAAAGCCGCGAGAAGAACTCGCGCGTGCCAGATTTGGCAATGGTGCCGAGATTGTTGATGACCTCGTCGCGATTCATACCGATGCCGTTGTCGCTCACGGTCAGCGTTCTGGCCGTCTTGTCATAGCCGATGCGAATAGCCATGTCCGAATCGTTTTCGAACAGTGCCGCATTGTGCAATCCCTCGAAGCGCAGCTTGTCGCAGGCATCGGAAGCGTTGGAAACCAGTTCGCGCAGGAAAATTTCGCGGTTGGAATACAGCGAGTGGATCATCAATTGCAGCAGTTGTTTCACCTCGGCCTGGAAGCCCAGGGTCTCGCGGCTGTTGGTTGCGTTTTCGGTCATGTTTCCTCCGGTTTGTTGTCAGTCTGGTTGCAAGTGGAACTTCGGTTGTATTGGGTCGGATATGCAATTTTTCAAGAGGGTATGCCCGCGGCTTTAAAATACCGCTGGCTTTTATTTTGTCTATCCGTATAATGCGCGGCTTGTCGCCACTGAGGCGGCATTTGTTCATCGTTATCTGACCTATCTCGCGCGCGTATGCAAATCGCGCCTGTCTATAAAAACTCATTATGAGTTTCCGGTTAGCTACGATGTTTTATGCGCCGGTTATTCTGTCTGCCCGTTTTTGACGTGTAGTTCTAACTACCAGCGCTTACCTGAGGGAACTATAAGTTCGTCATGCCGGATTCGATTCGGCATCCAGTTATTTTTAACCGGGTGTTGGCTTGCGTCTTGCATAACGAGATGGATTCCCTTTGATTCTAAAATAAGGAAGCAAGATGTCATTCGAAAATTTGAATTTAAACGCCGCCATTCTCAAGGCGATTGCCGAGACCGGCTACACCGAGCCTACGCCGGTGCAGGCGCAGGCTATCCCCGAAATCATGGCCGGCCACGACCTGATGGCCTCATCGCAAACCGGCAGCGGCAAGACCGCCGCTTTCATCCTGCCGGTGCTGAACCGTCTGGCCACGCCTTCCGCGATGCCCGGCAAAGGCCCGCGCGTGCTGGTGTTGACCCCGACCCGCGAACTGGCGCAGCAGGTGTGTGATGCCGCGACCAAGTACGGCAAGAACATGCGCTTCAAGATCATCAGCATCCTGGGCGGCATGCCCTACCCGGTGCAGAACCGCATGCTGTCCGGCCATGTGGATATTCTGGTTGCCACCCCGGGCCGCCTGATCGACCATCTGGAACGCGGCCGCATCGACTTCTCGCGTCTGGAAGTGTTGATTCTGGATGAAGCGGATCGCATGCTGGACATGGGTTTCGTCGATGCCGTGGAACGCATCGCCCAGGCTACACCGAAGACACGCCAGACCCTGCTGTTTTCCGCAACGCTCGACGGCGTGGTCGGCAATCTGGCCTCGCGCCTGCTCAAAACACCGAAGCGCATCAGCGTCTCAGCAGCCAAGGACAAGCACGAAAATATCGAACAACGCATGATGTTCGCCGATGACGTGGCGCACAAGAACAAGCTGCTCAGCCATCTGCTGACAGACGTTGGAGTGAATCAGGCGCTGGTGTTCACCGCCACCAAGCGCGACGCGGACAGCCTTGCCGACCAATTGTCCGCACAGGGCCATTCGGTTGCGGCATTGCACGGCGACATGAACCAGCGCGAACGCAACCGCACCCTGCTCAATATGCGCAACGGTAATGTGCGCATTCTGGTCGCTACCGACGTGGCAGCACGCGGTCTCGACGTGCGCGGCATCTCGCATGTGATCAACTTTGACCTGCCCAAGTTCGCCGAAGACTATGTGCATCGCATTGGCCGCACCGGGCGCGGCGGCGAATCCGGCATTGCCATTTCGTTTGCCTCGAACCGCGACGCGCAATTGCTGAAGCGCATCGAACGCTACACCGAGCAAACCATCAAGATGCACACCATTGAAGGGCTGGAGCCAAAATACAAATTGCGCACCGGCGGCCCTTCGTCGGATCGCCCGCGCAGCAACAGCGGCCCGCGCCGTAGTAGCGGTGGCGGATTTGGCGGAAATGCGGGTGGCTTCGGTGCCAACCGCAACGGCGGCTTCGGCGGTAACCGCAGCAGTGCCTTTGCCGGTAATGGCAACCCTTCGACAGGCTCAGGACATGCCCGCGGCGCGGGCTTTCACCACAGCGCGCCGGACAGCCGCCATGGCCATGCCGTACGCAAGGAAGGTTTTGGGCAAGTAAACGGCAATACCCTTCAAGGACAAAATCGCGGCCCGGAAACTGGTCGTGGATTTGGCGGAAACAGTCAGACACGCAACCCGGATCGCAGCTTTGGTAATCGCGGCGGCAACAGCGCTCCGCGCCGCGACGGTGATCGTCCGAGCTATGCACTGGGACGTGGCCATAACAGCGGCAACAAGTGGTAACGCGTTAACCGCTCGTAAAAAAGGCACGCCTCGGCGTGCCTTTTTACTTCAATCCGAAAAATGCAGTTCCTGCTGTATTGCTACTGTAGGTGCGGATTCATCCGCACAAAGCCTGTTGATCAGTGCGAATAAATTCGCACCTACTGTCCCGCCATCGTCATGAATGACAGCTTGCTCACGCCGGCATGCTGCGCAATAGCCATGATCTGCGCCACACGGCCATAAGGAACTGTCTCGTCGGCGTGAATATGCAGCTCGTAATCGTCTTTACCCACTGCCGCTTCGGCGAGTTGTTTTGCCAGATCATCATCGCTGATGGAAATGCTTTCCAGGCTGATTTCCCCCTGCGGGTTGATCGTGACGGTCTGCTGTTTGGTATCCATGCGCGTCGCCACTGCGGCCGTCTTGGGCAGCTTCACTTCCAGCGATTGCGACAGCAACGGTGCGGTGACGATGAACACCACCAGCAGCACCAGCATCACGTCTACCAGCGGCGTGACGTTGATTTCGCTCATCATGTCCTGATTGGAATTATTCTGGAATGCCATCTGATTTTTCCTTTTGGGCTACACCCTGTAATCATGCTTCGCGGCCAGGCGCATAAAATCGTGCGCGAAATTTTCCAGATCGGCGATGGACAGGCGCATCCGCCGCAGGAAAAAGTTATACGCCAGCACGGCAGGCAGCGCGGTCGCAATACCGATGGCGGTAGCGATCAGCGCCTCACCGATCGGACCGGACACGACGTCCAGACTGGCTGACCCCGTTTTGCTGATGTCCTGCAAGGCATGCATGATGCCCCATACCGTGCCGAACAGTCCAATAAACGGCGCAGTAGAACCAATGCTGGCCAGCATCGCCAGGCCACCCTCAAGTTGCCGTTGCAGGTTCTGCACCGTCTGGCGCAGGCTGCGCTCCAGGCCGTCCTGTGGCGAGCCGAGGTGCTTCATGTCGCCGCCCTGTTTTTGCGTATCGCGCAATTCGGCAAACCCCGCCTGCGCCAGACAAGCCTGCTTGCCGGGCATTTCCTCGCTGATGCGCGCCGCCTGCTGCCATTCTCCGGCATCCCAGAATGAATCGTTGAAGGCGCGGTTATCCTTGCTGTCACGCCAGTATTGCCACGACTTGATCACGATGGTCGACCATGTGATGATGGAAAAAATTACCAGCAAAGCAAGTGTGCCGCCGATGATCGGCGATGAAGACATCAATAAGTTATTCATTCAGCTTCTTTCAAAATAAATGGAATAGGAACCAGAAACCATTTGGCGACCGCCTGCCCGTTCTGGCGCGCTGCCACAAACCGCCAACCGCTCACCGCCTTTATGGCGGCATTATCCAACACATCATGCCCGCTGCTTTGATACAACTTAACCTGACCGGGCAAGCCGCTCGCCAGCACCTCGACATTCAGCACTACCCTGCCCTGCCACCCCATGCGCCGTGCCACCATCGGATAGGACGGCACCGGATTTTTCAGGTACGCTGCCTGATAGTCCGGTTCGCGATCATGCTCTCGAGCTTGGGCTGCCGAAGCAGCCGAAGCAGCCGGAGCAGGTGAAGCCGCAGTCGGCTGGGGCGGCGCACTGCTTACCTCCTCAGTGGGCGGCGTTTCCTCAGGCGCATCCGGCATCGCGACCTGCGGCGCAGGTTGCACACGCTGCGGCTCGACAGGCTTGGGCTTAACCACCGGCTTCGGTTTTGGTTCCGGGGGCTTTGGCTCAGGCGGCTTCGGTTTTGGTTCCGGCGGCTTCGGTTCTGGCGGCGCGGGCTGAGGTGGCGCAGGCAACGTGACACTGACCGACATCTCATGGCGCACCGGCTTGGAAATGCTCGGCAACATCACCCACGACCACGCCAGCAAGGCATGTGCCAACGCAACCAATGCCACAACCAACAAACGGTTGCGCAATGGCAAACCAACAAAATTCTGAATAGCCGACATCGATAATCCTGGAAAAAGCTACCCGCAGGTTAACGCGGATAAACATGAATTGAGTGGTTGGCTGAAAGTTTCATATCGTTTCATCTTGTTGAATTGCACCGGCGGAACAAATCCATCCGCACTCGCAACTACACCAACTGCTTTCCCCAAAGCTATCGGAAACCGTATTGCTCCTTGATCCACTGCTCAACATCTTTCTGTTCAAGTTTGCCGCTGAAGGCACCTGTTCTGCCGTCTGCGCCGAAAAAATAGGTACGCGGCAATTCGCCATACCACCTTTTATCAATCTCGAATCGCAAACGGTCGGCATTGCTGTCCGCAAACAGCCATGTCTCCGATTTGCCCAGCGAGAACGTTTCCAGAGTGCCGGAAACGGGCTCCATTTCCTCGTATGTATCAGTCGATACCACCACCAGGTCGAGCTGCGGGTATTTTTTGACCAGTTCCTTGAACATCGACAATTCGACCTTGCAATAACTGCAACTCAGCGACCAGAAATTGATGATAAACGGCTTTCCCTGCCGGGCAGAAACAATCTGCTGATAGCTGCCGCGGACGAATGGCTTTATTTCCTGGGCAGCCAGCGTTGATGCCGGAGCAAGGGATAATACGGTCAGACACAGCCCTGCCAGAAAACCAAACCGCCTCATTTATTTTCTTCGCCCATTTCGATCAGTCGATAGCCCTCATTTTTGGTATTCCAGGACAAGTAAACCTGATTGTTTGCGCTGATCAGCAACGGCCAGTCGGACACGTCAGAGGTGCTCGCCAGTTTGCCTGGCGCAGACCATGATTTTCCCCCATCGCTGGAATTCATTCCGAGAATGGCGGTGTTCTCCCCGTCGAATTCCTTCCAGACAAGATAGACGCGGCTGCCCAGGCTGAGCACATAAGGATGCGCCGGCTGTGCTTCGGGGTTGCCAAAATTCAGTGGGGCGGAGAAAGTCTTGCCCTGATCAGTCGAGTGCGCGTAAAACAGGCCATGCCGTTCGGGTGCATTATTGAACCAGGTAGCGTGATAGATGCTGTCTGCAGCTATGGAAAGCGATGGCCCGTGATGCGGACACCCGGCGACGTTCCAGTTCTCATGGCTGAGCCGCACCGGAGTCATCTTGCCGTCCAGCTTGACCAGCGCATGGTCGCGAATGTTCGTGTCGTAGACATGGCGCCATACAACGACAGGGTAACCGTCGGCATCCAAAGCCGAGGCCGTGCGGCAGCATTCACAAACATGGTCGGCAATTTTGACATTGCGCCGGAAACTGGCTCCGCCATCATCGGACATCGCATAATAAATGGCCGAGCCGGTATATTTTTCCCCTTTTTTATCAGCGGCGCTCTGGTCGCGTTTGTCGAGCCAGGCAATGTAAACATGCCCCTTGTCATTCACCGCCATGGAATCGAAACGATGGCTGATGATCTCGCGATTGTCGTTGACGGTAATCGGCGCAGAAAAGCTTTTCCCGCCATCGGTCGAACGGCTGAAACGGATATCGCCGCTCATGGGCTTCGCCAACCCCTGCGTATAGGATACGTAGATCACTCCTTTACGCACAATGATCTTGGGGCGGTTCTCGCCGTCGCCGAGAAAGTATTCAGGCTCCGCATTGACCTTGACCGGCACGCTCCGGGTAACGCCACGATCGTCGGAATAGCTGACGTAAATATGCTGTCCGCGGATGGCAGCCAGCCACAGCCGCCCGTTCTCGTCGAAAGTTGCGCCAACCGCCAGCGATGGCTTGGCAAGGCTCTCCTTCCACTTTTTTTCCCTGTCCACCGGCGCGGCGGACGGAGCCGCCGCACCGGATTTTCCGTGGCCGGCGTGATCAGCCGCCGCCACCTGACCAACGGCCAGCGCGGCGGCAAAAAACAGTGCGACAGTTAATTTATTCATTTTTGCATCATATAACAGGATCAAAGGCGGCGACCGAAAGGCCGCCGCTACTGCAAAGATTATGAGATGGACTTTCCACTCTGCGTTTGCTTACAAGCTGCCCTTGATCTGTGCAATCCACGTGCGCTGCGTGTATGGGTGGGCAGCGTAGTATTTCTCGTTGTTCAGGTTGTCCACGCCGACGGACATCGAGAGCCGCTTGTCTAATTTATAGTTGAACTTGGCGTCCATGACGAAGAACCGGCTCACACCACCGTATACGCCATCGTTGATATCGCTGTTGTCCAGTTGGCTGTACTGCTTCCCGCTATACCGACCGGCAAGCGTAAAATCCATCCTGTCGTCGGCATGCCAGGTTGCGGCCAGCGTCGCCCGCCAGTCCGGTATGCGAAGCATCTTCTTGCCTACGCTGGCCGGACTCTTGACATTCGCAAGGATCGCGGAGTCAGCAAAAGTCAGGCTGCCGGTCAGGTCTAGCCCCTGCATGAATGCATTGCGCCGCTGCATGCTCGTCTCCATGCCGCGAATGCGAACCTTGTCAACGTTCTGGATGTTTGTCACCGACGGGGTCACAGTAGTGTTGGTCTGCCGCGTCAGATAATCGGTCACGTCGTCCTGGAAAAGCGAAATTCGCAGATTGCCGGCACCAAGATCACGCTCGGCGGCCAGTTCGCCCGCCAGTATCTTCTCCGGCTTGAGGTTGGGGTCGTTGTTGATGATGCTTGTGCCACTGATTGCACCCTGGAACAGCTCGGTGACCGTGGGAAAGCGCGCAGCACGCGAAAGGGAGCCGCGCAGCAGCCACTCTTCCGTCGCTACCCATGCAAGAGAAAGTTTCGGCGAGGAAAAGTTTTCCTTGCGCTCCGAATAAGCCAAAGTTGTTGTCGTGTTCGTCATTGTGCCACTGAAGGCGCGCCATTGTTCTTGGCGCAGGCCCAGTGTCAACTTCATGTCCTGCCCCATCTGGATCGCATCCTGAACGTAGAAGCCCTGGGTTTCGGTCTTGCCCGTACTGCCCGCATTGACGGTGGTCGCGTCACCTGCAAGCCAGTCCGTGTTCGCGTAAGTCCGGTCATTGAGGGTGTGTTGATCGTAGTGGTAGCCGAAGGCAACGTCGTGCCCGAGCTTGCCGCGCTCCGGACTCCAATCCGCACGCACATCCGCCGTATGCCAGCCAGTCCCATCCAGGAGCTGAACCTGTCCCGCGCCGCCGCCCGCAGCAGCCGGTAACGCAACGGTAGGTTTGCGTGTAGTATCTTTGCCAAAGTTGTATTTCGTCAGCGCTGCCTCAAACGCCCAGTCGCTTTCCTGTTTCTTGTCGTAACGCCAGGCCAGACTGTTCATCAAGTGTTCTTCCAGACGTTTGCTGGGCTGCATGGCCGTGGCGGCCAGTGCATATGTGGCCCCGTCGATGTTCACATTGCCGCTGTAGACGGGATTGCCCGCCGCATCGCGCAAATAGCTTTGTACGCTGGCATCGGAATCACTACGCCAGAAACCCAGTGTGTAAGTGAGCCGAGAGCCTGGGGAAAAATCGTAGGCTAGCTTGACCTTGGCATTGTCCTGGAGACTGTGGTCAATGCCGGTTGCACCGAAGACGACGCGGTCGGCATTCTTCGCATCCTTGTCCCAGTGGTAGCCACTGACGACCGTTCCACCAGTGTTCGCCGTCTTGCGCGCGGAATTTGAGAATGACATCGGATGCCCCGTATTGTCCAAATGCCCAAAGCTCAACGTCCAGCGCAAATCGCCATTCCGATTGCCGAGAAAGGCACCCGCGCGCGCGCCATTGTAGGTTTCATCGGTGCCGTAAAGCTTGAACGACTGTGAAAAGGCTTGCGCATCGGCATATGCCTCGAACTTCTCCGGCATTCTCGACTTCATGACCATGACAACGCCGGCTGCATTGCCCGCGTAAGCTGCGGAATGCGCGCCGTAGCTCACGTCAACGCGTTCAATCTCCTGCGGCGAAACGAACCACCAGCGCGGCGCATAGCTATAGGAATTGCCCAGCAGCATCGACACCAAGACATTGTCCGCATAGACAAGCGAACGGGCACTGTCGAGCGTGCCCGCATTGCGCGAAGCGAGAATGGCATTACGGTCGCCGATGAAGCGTTTGCGGATCTGGATGCTCGGCAGATACTTCACCGCATCCTCGGTGTTGATGACGTTGGTGCTTTCGATCAACGCCTTGCTCGCTGCCTCGGTGGAAGTGGTAATGTTACGGAAGGCGGCAGGGCGCTCGCCATAGACGCTCACCTCGCCAAGTTGATCCTGGACTGCTGCATCATCCGCCGCAAAAACCGGCATGGCCTGACTGACCGCCAGCGCGATCACGCTCAGCGCAAATAGTTTACCGCTGTTAACCCTTTGATTTTCCATCACTACCTCCCCTATTATGCTAATAATTATATTTTTTATGTGCTTAAACCGAGGTGGATACTACAGGTAGAAAGAATTCCCGTAAATGTGACAAATTGTCGCACCCAACAAATAGAATGCCCCCATGACACGGACATGAGGGGCAATCAAAGACAGGCGGTTGGCTACTTTGGCATACCCGACATCAACCCGTTATTTTCTTGCACTCCTTGAAGCAGGCATCACATGCATCCGCTGCCTGTTTGCATTGCACGTGCTCTTTCTCGAATTTGCGGCACTCTTTTTCGCAATCCTGGCAGACATCCATCACTACCTTTGCCATTTTGACGAGGTGTGCCGAGTTGTAGCTGGCAAGTTGTTCGATCGCCTCACAAGCGGCAATCATCTCGTTGACGCGCATGGCGCATATTGCCATTCCCTTGTTTTCGCCTTGGGTCCACAGATGGATGCCGTGGCTGAGGCAGGCATGGCCCTTTTTCACACAGTCGGCGGCAGCATCAATCAGGCTCTGGTGCTGTTTCATGCTCATGCCTTCCATGTGCTGTTGACTGGCGGAATGGCCGGCATGTTCTGCCGCAAATACCGAGCTTCCGGCGGCGGCAAGCATCAGGCCTCCGACTGTTCCTTTAAGCATTTCTCTTCTATCCATGATTAACCTCCTAACAGTTGATAAAAGTGGGCTGGTAAAATATAAGCACACTGCCACAAGAATCAGAAACAGGCATTGCCGCTTCAAG
>JANLID010000363.1 GCA_024654105.1 Gallionella sp.
GGTTTCATCTGCCCACGCGGCGCGATCATTTGGTGGGCAGATGAAACCTGCCCACCCTACCTGCTTTATCTGGGTCACGCGCCACCCAACAGCATCAGCGTTCCAGGTTCAATTCCATTTCGGTGTTATCGCCTTTGCGCACCGATACCTTTTCGGTGACCATCTTGTAGCCTTCCAGTTTCACACTGATGGCGTGTACGGCGGGCTCCATTTCCAGGCGCAACGGGGACAGCCCGTAATAAACTCCATCCAGATATACCTTGGCGCGCGACGGGCTGGTATTCACCAGCAACAATCCTGTTGTCTCGCTGGCACGCGGCATATAGGCAGGTGGCGGAACCACGCCGCCCGGCTGCACACCATAGCTCGGCATCATGGTCGCAGGAGCTGCCGGTGCCGCCGGTGCAGGCTTGGCGGCAGCGGGCGCGACATACACCGTCACGCCGGGAATCGGCTTGACGCCGGCCGTCAGGTTGAATAATTCCGGCTGCGATACCATCAACGATGCGCTGACCGCCTCTACGGTCTTGTTGCTGGCGATACGCAATTCCTTGTTCAGATAGGCGATCACGTCATCTTTGTTATTGCCGGAAACACCCGCAAAGCGATCGTTCTTTTCAGTTACCAAGCCCGACCACACCACCTTGCCGGTAGCCAGATCTTTCAATGTAGTTTCAATCGCGATATTGATTTCGTCACGATTTTTGACGTTCAGGGTCAGCTCCTTGATGGCCCCGGACACTTCAAACAGGGCATTGCTGGCATTGCTGCCTTCCAGCACTTGGTAGCCTTCTGTATCAAACTGTTTTTTGATGGCCACCGTGACGATGTTCGCAATTTCCTGGTCAAGCAGCAATTCCTTGCCATCCACGCCACGGACGCGCTGCGTGGTTATCCCCAACAGGCGCGGATTGCCAACCTTGCGCTGGTCGACATACTTGCTGACGCGTAACGTCGCAGCATACTTGAGCGTAGGCCCGGAACTGCCGCCCGGCACCTTTTTCTCGGTAACGCTAAGCGTACTGTCACTGCCATTAAACCAGCCGGTAACGGAATCCTTGGCATCCTTGACAGTGGAACACCCGGCAACGGCAGATAACAGCATAACCAGCGCAACGCGCCGCAATAATGAACTCATGAACTTCACCTCAGGATTTTTCAAGCGTATCAACTGCGCGCGATCACTGCTTCGATTTCGGCGAAAGTGTGCGCCAATTCGAAGCTTTGAACTTGAGCGCCCAACTGGCGGGCGATTTGGGTAACAGAAAACAAGCCGCACACCGTTTGCCTGCCATCCGCGCCTTCGGCCACCACCAGCGCATGCTGCCGGTGGGATTTTTTCAGGCTGGCGACAATTTGTCCGACCTGGGCATTTTGCACATCGTCAATCTTCAATACTTCCAGTTCGCGTTGCGCGGTCATGATATCGCGCACCAGGATGTCGGCATGCGTCCCGCCCATGTCTTGCAGGAAACGCGTCGGTTTTTCACCCATCACATCGGTCGCCGTCAACAAACCGGCCAGATGATCGTCGTCGTCCAGCACCAGCAGCATACGCACTCCATAGCGAATCATCCTTGCAACAGCTTTATCCATCAAGGTCATGGCGCGCACACCCACCAACGAAACCTTGCTCAAGTCGGTCATCACGCTGACCGCCGGATCGCTCAGTTTGACGCGCTCCGGAAGAATCTGGGCCGGACGCACAAAAGATGAGCCCGTCTTCAACGGAAAAGATTGCAGCGGGGTATATTCCTTGATCACAACTGCCACTCCTTAAACAATTTACTGAAAATCACCTATGCACATGATGCATGTCTTGCGGACAAGCGGCGTCATTTCTTGGCACAGGAAGATAGCGCACCAATTCATTAAGCGCCCTCGTATAAACTTCACGCTTGAATTCGATCACGGCACCAATATCCAGCCAGTAATCGTTCCAACGCCACGCATCAAACTCGGGATGCGCACAGGCGCGCAGACAGACATCACAATCACGACCAATCAGGCGCAACAAAAACCAGATCTGTTTTTGTCCGCGATAACCACCGCGCGCTTCGCGCTTGCTCCAGCTTTGCGGAACCTCGTAGCGCATCCAGTCACGGGTGCGTCCGAGTATTTTTACATGCTCCGGCATCAAGCCGACTTCCTCGTGCAACTCGCGGTACATCGCCTGCTCCGGGGTCTCGCCATACTGGATGCCGCCTTGCGGAAATTGCCACGCATGCTGCCGTACCCGCTTGCCCCAGAACACCTGATTCCTGTCATTCGTGATAATGATGCCGACATTCGGGCGGTAGCCGTCTCGGTCTATCATTTGCCACTCTATTCGGTTAATTTCAATGGGCGGATTCTTTCACATTTCCCCTGTTATGGAAAGCGAATGCGCCCCGCCATACCGAATGGCGCGCATTCCCTGTAAAATTGCGCCTTCGTTTTCATTACCCTGGGCGTCTCATCATGCGCGTTTCACAATTTTTTATCTCTACCCTCAAGGAGGCACCGTCCGAGGCCGAGTTGCCCAGCCACAAGCTGATGATGCGCGCCGGCTATATCAAGAAGCTGGCCAGCGGCCTGTACACATGGATGCCTTTGGGTTTGCGCGTACTGCGCAAAGTGGAAAAAGCCGTACGCGAGGAAATGGATAAGAGCGGCGGCATCGAGCTATTGATGCCTGCCGTGCAGCCCGCCGAGCTGTGGCAGGAGACCGGACGCTGGGCGGTATTCGGCCCGCAGATGCTGAAAATCAAGGATCGGCACAACAACGATTTCTGCTTCGGCCCGACCCACGAAGAAGTGATTACCGACATCGCGCGCCGCGAGATCCGCAGCTACCGCCAGTTGCCGGTCAATTTTTACCAGATCCAGACCAAGTTCCGCGACGAGGTGCGCCCGCGTTTCGGCGTGATGCGCGCCCGCGAATTCGTGATGAAGGACGCCTATTCCTTCCATGCCGATTTTGCCAGTCTGGAACAAACCTATCAGGTCATGCACGATACTTATACCCGCATCTTCACCCGCCTCGGCTTGCAGTTCCGCGCCGTCGCTGCGGACACCGGGGCGATCGGCGGCAGCGGCTCGCATGAGTTCCATGTGCTGGCAGACTCCGGTGAGGATGCGCTGGCGTTCTGCCCGGATTCCGGCTATGCGGCCAACGTGGAACTGGCTGAAGCCGTCGCACCCACCACTACACGCCCCCCGGCCACACAGGAAATGCAAAAGGCCATCACGCCCGGACAGCGTTCCATCGAGGAAGTCGCCGCATTCTTCAACACCTCTGCACAGAAGGTATTGAAGGCCATTGCCGTAGTGAGCCACGAGGATGAATTCGTGCTGCTGCTGTTGCGCGGCGACCACATGCTGAATGAGGTCAAGACCGGCAAGGTGCTGGGGGAATTCCGCTTTGCCACGGATGAAGAAATCCAGCGCAACATGAATTGCCGTGCCGGTTATATCGGGCCGGTGAACACCAAAGTACGCCTGCTGATTGACCGTGCCGCCGCCATGCTTGGCGATTTCATCTGCGGCGCGAACGACGATGGCTTTCATTACAGCGGGGTGAATTTCGGACGTGACCTCGCGCTCGACGAAAACAACATCCACGACCTGCGCAATGTGGTTGCGGGTGATCCCTCGCCGGACGGCAAGGGTACGCTGGCGCTGTGTCGCGGAATTGAAGTCGGCCACATCTTCCAGTTGCGCACCAGGTATTCCGCAGCACTCAACGCCACGTTTCTCGATGAGAACGGCAAGTCGCAAATAATGGAGATGGGCTGTTACGGCATCGGCGTATCACGCATCGTGGCTGCCGCCATCGAGCAGAACTTCGACGAGCGCGGCATCGCCCTGCCCGTTGCGATGGCACCATTCCAGATCGCCATCGCACCTATCGGCTTCAAGAAAAGCGAAGCCGTGCGCAACGCGGCAGAGCAGCTCTATGCCGAACTGAGCGGGGCGGGCATCGAGGTATTGCTGGACGACCGCGACGAGCGTCCCGGCGTGATGTTCGCCGACATGGAACTGATCGGCATCCCGCACCGTATCGTCATCGGCGAGCGCGGCTTGAAAGAGGGCAACGTGGAATATCAGGGGCGCTGCGATACTGCGGCGCAAGCCATCCCCTTGCAAAGTACGCTGGAGCTCGTAGAATCGGAACTGTGAAAGCAGAAAAAACAGGATCGGGGATCGAGGAGCGAGGATTGAGCAGAATCCTCCGCTCTGCTTTCAACCCAGATAATCCATTAGCATTTGAGGCACCGGTAAATCAAGGGGTTGTAGGTCGGGTTTTAACCCGACTTGTCGGGCTGAAGCCCGACCTACGGTCTAATGGATTATTTGGGTTTAACTCGCTCCTCGCTCCTCGCTCCTCAATCCTTATGGCTGGCCTGTTGTTCGCCTGCGGCGCTTCTGCCGGCTCGCAGGCATATGTGCCACTCTCTGCCAGTGTGCGTGCAGTGATGCAGCGCAGCGTGTCGGATCAGGCAGCCCCCAAACTGGCGTTCGCTACGCAACATGAGGCAAATATCTGGCTGAACGAAATGTCACGGCGTCTGCAGAAGCGTATCCAGGATGCCGATTTCCGGCTTGATTTCCTGACCACGGTGCATTACGAGGCAACCCGCGCCGGACTGGATCCACAACTGGTATTGGGATTGATTGAAGTGGAAAGCGGTTTCAAAAAATACGCCGTATCCAGCGTCGGCGCACGCGGCTATATGCAAGTAATGCCATTCTGGGGAAAGGTCATCGGCACCGGCAAGGAAAATCTGTTTCACTTACGCGTGAATCTGCGTTTCGGCTGCACCATCCTGCGCCACTATCTGGACATCGAAAAGGGCGACCTGTATCGCGCGCTCGGCCGCTACAACGGCAGCCTGGGGCGTTCCGAATATCCGAACCTGGTGCGCGCCGCCTGGCACAACAACTGGGCGCTGCCGCATCGCACCGTCAGCAACATATCCCTTCCGGCTAGTTGAGTTTCCTGCTTTTAATGTAGGCCTCGATGCTTTCGCGCGTCACTTCCCCGGGCTGATAACTCACTTGCTCACCATTTGGCGCGTATAGGTAGCTGGTCGGCAGCACCTCCATCTCGCCGATTTGCGCTGCAATCTCGCGATTGCCCATCACCACCGGATAACTGATGCCATGCGCCTTGGCAAAATCAGCCACTTTTTTGCTGGAGCCGGAATCGATGGCAATGCCAATCACCACCAAATCGTTATCCTTGTGTGCATTGTGCAAACTGGTCAATTCGGGAATCTCGCTTATGCATGGCGGACACCATGTTGCCCAGAAATTTATCAGCACCCACTTACCACGATAATCCGCCAAGCGGTGCGTTTTGCCCTGCATATCTTCCAGCGAAAAATCTGCCGCATGGCCGGAGAACGGCAAAATCAACAACAGTAGTATCCAGCGCAACCTACTCATTCAGAACCTCAGCAAAAGACTATTCCCACCATGCCCGTTAGGACAAGCATATTTGATTGCCATTTATGCCCGCTTTTGTAATTGCATCTCCGACCTTGCCTCGTTATGGCGCACATTCTACGCGGCATGACGCAACTCGTAATCCGCTATCAGCGCATCTGCTGGCAGCTTGAGTCCTTCCGATAATCGCCGGATCATCGCCAGAGTAAGCGGGCGGGCGCGGTTCAGCGCTTCGGCCACGCGGCCACGGTTGCCGATATATGGCTCTAAATCCTTGCGGGTCAGCCCGCGCACTTCCATCGCGTAGTTCAAAAAATCTATCGGGTCGGGCGCGGGAATGGGGTAGCGCCGGGCTTCGTATTTTTCCACCAGCATGGCCAACACTTCCAGCCTGTCCGCCTCGGGCGATTTATCAGGCGCATCAAACAACGCCTCGATCTCACGCAATGCCGCCTTGTATTCGGCTTTGGTTCTAATCGGCTTGAGTTCCATTGCTACACCTTTATGCGGCCTTGCGCATTTCTTCCCGGATCGTCTTGCGCACCACAGCTTCCAGATTTTCCGCCTGCACCGCCTGCTTGAGAGTTTCGTTTATCAGGGTTTGATACCAGGCGAGAGACTCAGCCAGTTCGGCGATTGCTTCTGGATGCCAATCAAGCCGCTTTCTTTTCGTTCCGGGCATGATGTCCGATCAAATTGTCGAGCTGCTGCATGGCATCTTCGTGCGAAACACGCTCAACGCTTTGCATACGCGCCCTAACTACCTTGATCGCATATTCGGTTGCATCAAAACCATCGCGCAGCACATGTTTTAGAATGTCTTTAGGTGTGCGCCCCGCCTCATGGGCGAGCTTTTCCAAACGACGGGTATCAGCTTGGGATAGGGTCAAAGTGTCCATGATGTCCTCCATAACGGTGGTAAGTATAGCGCAGCGACACTATTTTTTGCGTTGGGCTAGATTCCCCTAGACAAACCGGCAAGATAAACCGGCGCAGCCGACCAAGCAGCAAAAGGCGAAGGGGCGACGATCCACCAGCCCCGTTTTGCTGCCCCTCGACAAAGGAGATGGAATTTGACTTTGACTTGTGTGGAGGCATTTACCCGAAGGGCGCAAGACATAACGGCCTCTTACCCCTCGTCTCCCGCCGATCCATCGTAAAGAATTTTACCGGTCGATCTTGAAATTACCATCACCCGACTACTCCGCAGCGCCAGCATTCCATCCGGCCAAGGTGCATAGACATACCAACAATGCTGATCTGTATTGATGTCGTAGAGTCGGCAGCTATCGGGTTTCTGGCTGTAACATTTGAATTGCCCATCATGAGGGACAAACGCCCGCGCTGCAATCGCCAAGGCGCGCTGCTCGGTGATGGACGGAAACTTTTTGACGATTGCGACTGGCAGGCTCATGTCGGGTTAGCTCGCATTGGTATTCAGCTTCACCGCAAAATCTGCCACGCCGATCTTGAGCAGGAACTTTGCGGCGGCATCCAGCGTTTTGAATTCCCGCGTTTCGCGCTTGCTCGTTTCCAGCGGGTTGCCGTCGGCGATAATCATGTAGCCTTGTGCCATGACGGCGTAATGCAATTGGATGCGCTTGATCGCATTGGCGTCGAGCAATAGCTTGAGTTCGCGTTCGGTCATTTTTCTTTCCTTCCATTACCAGCCAAACAATGGGATTTTGCTTGCCGTCATTGCTTGCTTGAGTGCTGATGAAACTTGCAGCACGCGGATTTGTTCTTTCGCCGGTGTACTGCGATCATTAAGGAAATGCAGCGCGACATCTTTGCTTTTGACGGGCGGTGCGATTGCGGCTTTGTTCGCATCCTGCACGATCCATTGCCATTGCTGCGGAGAGGCCACTTTTTGCGGGCTGGCTTCCAGCCAATCCAACAGCTTGGAGCGCAGCGGCAGGTTGTAGGCTTTGGCGTGAACTGGGGCATTCATGGTTTCTGCGCGGGTTCTCTCAATATCTCATTTCCGGTGAATACCGTTTCTGACGTGACAGGATATGCAGAGCCGCTTGGCGCAACTGCGTAATCCGCATCAAACAGCTTGCCCTGTTCCACCGCCACGAGTAAATCACCGGGCTTCACTTGCAGAAAATCGCACAGCTTTGACAGCACTTCGCGGTCGAAGCTGTTGACCTTATCGTAGTAGTAGCGATCCATCGTAGCGCGGGCGATTCCCGTCGCCCGGCATACGTCGGAAACTTTGAGGCGCTTCGCGCCCAGGATGGTGGAAAGGCGGCAACTGATCATAATTTGCTAGTAATTATTATTCGATGTCGAGTAATATATGCCTATATTCAATGAATGTCGAGTGTAGATATGGAAAATTTTGTGAAGCAGGAATCTGGGCGCTGCTCGGTGAGTTATCTGCCCGATCCGGTCAGGAAACCGCCTGCGCGTGTCTTGCGCGACCGGGAAGACCCGCCACCATTTACGCACGGTGAATTTAAGCTCGTGGAGTGGCACGCCATCTATTTGATATTGAGGTTGGTCACACCTGATAACGCGCACTTGCTTCATCAAGAACCGTTGGGATAGTCAATTGCCTACCCTCACGAAAATTATTTCCGGCGGGCAAACTGGCGCGGATCGCGCCGCGCTTGATTGGGCTGTTGCTCATGGCATTCCGCATGGCGGCTGGTGTCCCGCTGGGCGCATGGCTGAAGATGGTGTCATTCCGGCGAAATACCAACTGGCCGAAATGCCGGATGGTGGCGGGTATCGGCAGCGCAACAAGGCCAACGTCCGGGATTCGGATGCCACGCTTATCTTGACGATCAACCCCGAACTTAGCGGCGGCAGCAAGCAAACGGTTTCGTTCGCCAAACATCTGCGCAAACCCTGGCTGCATGTTCATCCAGAAATGAACTGGCAAGACGCAATCACCAGTTGGCTGGCATCGACCCGGATCGAAATTCTCAACGTGGCGGGGCCTCGATCCAGCAAGGAGCCTGACATCGGTGTATTCGTGATGAAAGCTCTCGATGCAATCGCTGGCAGCATCATTGGCTCGTCTGCTGGGCGCGGCGTGGGCTAGATTGAACTGAAGGAGTTTTGCGGTGGAGCTGAAGACGAATGCAGGCTAGGCGAAGCCTACACCGCAGCCGCCCGCTCCAGCGTAGCGACCGGTAAATACAAACACAGCGGATTATCCACGCAAACAATGAACCCCAGCTTCACGTAAAACGCTTTTGCCTTGTCATGCTTGGCATCCACCACCACGGCATACAACCCCACC
>JANLID010000365.1 GCA_024654105.1 Gallionella sp.
CACCACGATCTGCGTCAGCCCCAATCTGGCCTTCCTGCTGATGCCCTTGTGGGCGGGCATTCCGTGGCGACTGGCCATCCTGCCGAATTACGGCGGCGCAAGCTACCGGCTGGCGGCCCCGTTTC
The DNA here is from genome assembly GCA_024654105.1 of Gallionella sp. Classification (GTDB taxonomy): domain Bacteria; phylum Pseudomonadota; class Gammaproteobacteria; order Burkholderiales; family Gallionellaceae; genus Gallionella. The sequence continues at coordinate 126 of JANLID010000365.1, forward strand.
TCAGCGCAGCGGAACCCCACGTCTCCGGCAGGCTGGTGCTGGAAACGGAATTCCGCCTGCTGCGCGCGCTCGACATCCAACCCGCCAGCCTTGACAAGGAGGTCTACGCCACGCCCGAAGCAGAATCGAAAGCGGCCGCATGGCTGCCGGCGGCAAACTCCCATCGCAAACTGATCGGCATCGGTCTGTCCAGCGGAAACAAGTTGAAAGAACTGGGAACGGAAAAGCTCTGCGGTCTGATCCGGCTGTTGCTGGAAAATCCAGGCAACAGCGTGGTCTTGATCGGTGCCGCCGCAGACCGCGGGCAAGGCGAAGAAATCATGCAGCTTCTGGCAAATGGCCAAATTGTAAACAGCGCCGGCGCATTTTCCCTGGCCGAGTTGCCCGCATTGCTTTCACGCCTGGCTATTTACATCGGGGTTGATTCCGGCATCACCTACATGGCCGATGCATTAAGAATCCCGGTTATCGATATCATGGGCCCGGCCGATGCGGACGACCAGCGTCCGACGGGGGCGCAAGCCCTTGTGCTGCGTTCAAAGCTCGCCTGCGCACCATGTTCGCATGCCTTCAAGGTGCCTTACCAATGTGCGATCGGGACAAGAGCATGCATTACAGAGCTCGCCCCATCGCAAATAGCTAACCTGGCTTTGGATAAGCTCGGCCACAACTTACCCATACCCCGCTCAGGCAAACCGGAAACGCCCTGCAAATGACGCAAATGAAAATAGCCATCTTCGGCGATAACGGAATTGGCCGGTTTTTCGCCCAACTATTCGACGATGTGCCCGATGTCACGTTCTATATTTCGGAACGGAACCGCTCGGGCCTGAATGTCACCCAAAGAGCGCAGCACCGGCTCTCCAACAACACCCAGCTGCGGCACGTTCTGCAGTCGCCGATCAAGGCTTTTCTCCGCTATCGCCATAACAATTACGACAACAAACTAGACTTCCATTATTTCGAACTCGAGGAAGCTGTAAGGCAAAATCTTTTTGATGTCGCGATAACGGCGGCAGAAAGATCGCTCTATACCCTCTCGGGGCTGAGACAGCAGTATGCGAACTTCAAACTGATCTATTGGACGCCATTTACCATTCCTTTCGTGGACATGTTTGCCGCCCGGTCTTTCTATATCCGGCAGCACTCTTTTCCCCGCGTCGACAGATTCATCGCCATTACCGATACTTGTGCCGCCACCCATAAATTCGAGGGCATTCCCGAAAACAAAATCAGTCAGGTGTATCCGGGCATCGATCTTGCGATGTTTCGGCCGCGCGCAAAAGAGGCATCGCGTGCCTCTGGAGTCAATCCCGACAAGTTCAACATTTTGTTCGTCGGCAAACTCGCCAGCTGGAAAGGCTGCCACACCCTGATTTACGCGACCAAACTTCTGGCGGCCGAGATTCCCAACATCCATGTCACGTTTGTCGGCCGCGGGGCGCAACGCGACAACTTGATCAAAGCAGCACATTTGCTTGGCATCGCGGAGCGCATAACCTTTGCCGATCTGGTCGCGTATGAAAATATTCCGCTGTTCTACAATGCGGCGGATATTTTCGTACTCCCGTCTCTTCCAGCCATCAATTTGGCCGAGCAATTTGGCTACGTCGTGGCCGAGGCCATGGCTTCAGGCATTCCGGCGGTAGTATCCAGAGTGGGAGGTTTGCCTGAAGTTGTCGGTCATGACGCACGCTTGTTATTCACCCCGGGCGACTATCGGGAACTGGCAAACCGGATACTTGCGCTTCACCAGGACAAAAATCTCTATAACGAAGCGGCACGGACTTGCCTCGAACGCGCCGTAGAAAATTTTGATGCGCGCAAGAACGGCCAAAAGCTTCTGGCCATATCAAAATCCGTATTTTCTGAATGACGCGGCGAATAGGTCCATGGCGAAATACGCA
>JANLID010000368.1 GCA_024654105.1 Gallionella sp.
CCAGCGCACAGAAATACAGGTTAAAGCGCGTGAGCTGGTGTCGTTTCTTGCCTGGGCAGCCGACCCGCATAGAGAGGAACGGCACAGACTGGGCTATTATGTGATTGGCTATTTGCTCGTTTTGACTACTCTGCTATTTTTCCTGAAGAATCAAATCTGGTCGCGGTTGAAATAACGAACCATACAAACGAATTAGAGCTGTTTACTGTGCGGCCAACAGTTGACTATACGACGAAATATTTTCCACCCAGGCCTTACTTGAGGAGCGACTTATGAAGACCCCGGCTTTACCGGTTGCAATTGTTCTTGCGGTGCTTTCTTTGCCTGCATTGGCAATCCCTATGCAGGGGCGGGTAGCGGTCAGTTACAAGAACGATGTCCTGCCTATCATCAATGACTATTGCTTGAGTTGTCACAAGCCTGGTGGAAAGGGATATGAGAAAAGCGGGCTGGACATGCGCAGCTACGAAAGCCTGATGAAGGGCACCCGATTCGGTTCCGTCATCAAACCGGGCGACAGCTTTACCAGCGTCATCATCCAGGCGGTTGAGGGACGGCTGCATCCCTCCATCAAGATGCCATATGGAATAGACGGCGGCCTGTCCAGAGATAAAATCAAACTCTTTAAGGAATGGGTTCAGCAAGGCGCCAAAAACAACTGAGCACTACGAATCCCCCTTTTGTTGCTGACGGCAGGCTATGGCAAAACCCCTATGGTCAGGGCCTTTTCACCCACACGCTGCCACTGTTGCGAAATCCGGTTAAAGGGGTAGGCTTCGAATTTCCTTAGCGTAAGGAGGTGCAGCAATGTCGAAAAGAATCTTTCCGTTGTCCCGAGTTTACCAATTACTGGAGCCGGGGCCGGTGGTGCTGGTGACCACCGCGCACAAGGGCAAGGCGAACATCATGACCATGTCGTGGCATACGATGATGGAGTTCGAGCCGCCGCTGGTGGGCTGCGTGATCAGCGGGCGTAACCATAGTTTTGATGCGCTACGGGCGACCAAAGAATGCGTGCTCAACATCCCGGCGGCGAATCTGGCGAAACAGGTGGTGGGCGTCGGCAACTGTTCGGGCAGCAAGTTGGACAAATTCAAGAAGTTCAAGCTGACGCCGCTGCCCGCCTCGCAAGTGGCGCCGCCGCTGATCGCCGAGTGCTACGCCAACCTCGAATGCCGGGTGGCCGATACCCGGATGGTGAACAAGTACAATTTCTTCGTGCTGGAGGTGGTCAAGGCATGGATCGATCCCGCCATGAGGAATCCGCGCACCCTGCATCATCAGGGCAAGGGGGTGTTCATGGTGGCGGGCGATACGATCAAGCTGCCGTCCAGAGTGAAGTAATTATCCCAAACCCATTAAGCCGTCATTCCGGCGCAGGCGGGAATGACGCAGTTTTTGGCTAATGAACTATTCTGGATTATGGAAAGCTCAATAGTTGAAAAAAGCCTGCCTTGTGGCTTCCAAAGAAACAGTTGCGCAATGTTATTATTTGTACCATTCCAACCCGAGCCAAGCCATCATGACTGAGCCGCTGCTGATCGCCAAGAGCCACGAACAAGAACTTTACCTGCTGCCGCAGATGGCCAACCGCCACGGGCTGATCACCGGCGCGACCGGCACCGGCAAGACCGTCACGCTGCAAACGCTGGCGGAAGCGTTCAGCCGCATCGGTGTGCCGGTGTTCCTCTCCGACATCAAGGGTGACCTGTCCGGCATCGGCAAGGCGGGCGGCGGCAACGCCAAGGTCGCGGCGCGAGTGGAACAGCTCAAGCTGGAGAACTTCACGCATCGCGCTTATCCGGTGACATTCTGGGACGTGTTCGGTGCGCTGGGTCACCCGCTGCGCGCCACCGTCTCCGACATGGGGCCGCTGCTGCTCGGGCGCATGCTGAACCTCAACGAGGTGCAACAGGGCGTGCTCTCGCTGGTGTTCAAGATCGCCGACGACAACGGCCTGCTGCTGCTCGATTTGAAAGACCTGCGCGCGATGGTACAGAACATCGGCGACAACGCCGCCAACTACACCACCGAATACGGCAACATCTCGACCGCCAGCATCGGCGCGATCCAGCGCGGCCTGCTGCAAATTGAAACGCAGGGTGGCGACAAGCTGTTTGGCGAACCGATGCTCAACATCGCCGACCTGATGCAGACCGGCGACGACGGTTGCGGCATGATCAATATTCTCGCCGCCGATAAACTGATGACCTCGCCCAAGGTGTATTCCACCATGCTGCTGTGGTTGCTCGCCGAGCTGTTCGAGAATTTGCCGGAAGCAGGCGATCTCGCCAAACCCGGGATGGTGTTCTTCTTCGACGAGGCGCATTTACTGTTCAATGACGCGCCCGCTGCGCTGCTCGACAAAATCGAACAGGTGGTGCGCCTGATCCGCTCCAAGGGTGTGGGCGTGTATTTCGTCACGCAGAATCCCGCCGACGTGCCGGACAAGGTGCTGGGACAACTCGGCAACCGCATCCAGCATGCGCTGCGCGCCTTCAGCCCGCGCGACCAGAAAGCCGTGAAAGCCGCCGCCGAAACCATGCGCGACAATCCGAAACTGGATGAAGCCACCATCATCACCGAGCTTGGCGTAGGCGAAGCGCTGGTTTCCTGCCTGGATGAAAAAGGCACGCCGGGTATCGTCGAACGCGCGCTGATCGTCCCGCCGCAGGCACAGATCGGCCCGCTTACGGATGCCGAACGCAAAACTCTTATGCAAAATTCGTTGCTCGCCGGACATTACGAAAAAGCCATGGATCGCGAGTCTGCCTACGAGATTCTCAAGAAGCGCGCCACCGAAAAACAAATTGCCGCGCAACCACCTGCAAGCAATGATGGCGGGATGCTCGGCGGGATATTCGGCAGCGGCTCTTCCAGCCGTCGCGAGGGCGCCGGTGAAGCGCTCGCCAAGAGCGCCGCGCGCGCCATCGGCTCGGCAGTCGGACGGCAGATTATCCGCGGCGTATTGGGATCGTTGCTGGGCGGAAAACGCTGACGTGATACCGATGGATAATGGGCGTGGAAATTTTCCTGAAAAAAGTTTTGGGGATGGTAGGCCGTACACCTAACAAAGTGCTGCAACCGACGTCGGCGCTACTGCGCCGCTGTGGTACTGTCCGCATGATGCCGACGATTGCGCGCCTGTTCGCGCCGTTCCTGTGCATTTGCTAGGCTCACATCGGGGTATACGCTTAGCGATAGGGTTTTTTGTTTGCCATTGAAGCGGTAATCCATTCGCCTACCAGCAAATAATGCAAGTTTGCGTGAGATTGCTTGCTACAGCCTGGGTATTAAAAAACCCGCTAAAGCTATACGCCATGCGGGTTTGTGAGATTATTTGAGATCAGTTGAAGCGTGGTCTTGGCGGAGGGCGTGAGATTCGAACTCACGAAGGGCGCGAACCCTTGCCAGTTTTCAAGACTGGTGCATTCAACCGCTCTGCCAGCCCTCCGAGGCCGCGCATTTTGAACCAAGGCGCGTGACGTGTCCAGCAAACGCCAACCTTGGGAATCACTGATGGTTAATCCGCCTTGAACGTGAAGCCCTTTTCCCGGATCAGCCGGATGCAGGCTTCTACCGTTTGCTGGTCGTAGCGCACGCCGCTTGCGCCGGTGATTTCCGCCAGCGCCGCATCCATACCCAGGCCGGGGCGATACGGGCGGTGTGACGACATAGCCTCCACCGCATCGGCAACCACGATGAAATACGGCAAATCTGAAAGATTGCCGCAAACAGGGGGCAGCGTACCGCTTTGATGCCGAAATTCGAGCATCAAATGTCATTGCGCTCCGTTTCAAAAATAGTTTTGCAAGAAGCTCTTTCTGTATCAAGTTTTGTCAAACCCTGCCGATAAGGAGTGACGCAGAAAGATTAGAGGCATATAGAACCTGTGTTCAGAAGCCGGCCGGTTTGAATGGCAAAACAGCAATAATTAGTTCGGAGAAAGTCTCATGCTAAACAAATTGAGCATCAAGGTTAAATTATTCAGCGTAACCTTATTGGCGGTCGTGATTATTCTGGGTTTGGCCGGGATGAACGTGTATTCCATCCGCGAAGGCTCGGCTGCCTTGGCCGAGGTTTACGAACGCAATGTCCAGCCATTAACCCTGTTGCAGGAAATGGATAGCGTACTCAAGGAAGTGCGCTTCAGAATGGTGGCCGTTCCTCTCGATCAAATGTCCATGAAGGGATCAAGGGATCAGCTCAAGGAAGCGCGTGCCAGAATCCCTCAGGTATGGGCAGAGTTCAAGAACAGCAAGAAAGATATTCAGCTGCAACCGGAAAGCAAGGAACTGATCGAAAAAATCGACAAGCAAGTCGGCCCCATCGATGCATTCTTCGAGAAACTGGATCAGATATATGCATCGAATGAAAAGGAGAAACTGATGGCGCCGCTGCAGGAAGAATGGCCGCTGATCAACCGCAATCTGCTCAAACCCATCGCGCAATTGATCCCGGCGCAGGAAGCGGCGGTTAAAAGCACCTACGAAAAGAGCGCCGCAATCGGAAAAAAACTGACGCTCCTCACCCTCGTCGTAATGGGCATCAGCATGGTTGCACTGCTCGCATTCACGGCCCGCCTCGTTTTTGTAATCAACCGCAATATCAGCAGGCTCAACCAGGTGTTAAGCAATGTCGCGAATGGCGATTTGAGTGTCAAAGCGAAAATCGACCAGAAGGATGAACTGGGTGCGATGGCGGATTCGATCAACCAGACGGTTGAGCAATTGCGGGGAATCATCGGCGGCGTCAAACAAGCGGCAGATAGTTTGGCGGAGTCGTCCCATGATCTTTCCAAGGAAACGGAGCTGGTGAGCAAACGCGCCGACATCCAGACGGACCGGATCATGCAGGTAAGCGCCGCGATGGAGCAAATGAGCGTCTCGGTGACGCAGATATCCTCCGGCGCGGGCCATGTGGTGGGCGCTTCCGGTGAGACCCAGGCCATCGCACGGGAAGGAACGGACAATATGGCCAAAAGCATGGAGGCCACTCAGCGGATCGTGGAAACCGTGGAGTCTTCGAGTGCCGTCATCGCGGAACTCAGCCAGTCGATCGGGAAGATCAATGGAATCAGCAAAGTGATCAAGGATATCGCGGATCAAACCAACCTGCTTGCCCTGAATGCGGCCATTGAAGCCGCCCGCGCAGGCGAACAGGGAAGGGGATTTGCGGTGGTCGCCGACGAAGTGAGAAAATTGGCGGAACGCACCGCCTTGAGCACTGCCGATATCAGCAACATGG
>JANLID010000415.1 GCA_024654105.1 Gallionella sp.
TCCGCATCCTGAATTCCAGCAAAGGCCCGGCGGTACGCGCCACGCGCGCGCAGGCCGACCGGCTGCTCTACAAGCAGGCTATCCGTGCGCGGCTGGAAAATCAGCCTAATCTCTGGTTGTTCCAGCAGGCGGTTGACGATCTGCTGATCGAACAGGATCGGGTGGGCGGGGTGGTCACCCAGCTCGGTTTGCGCTTCAATGCGAAAACCGTGGTGCTGACCACAGGCACGTTCCTGTCCGGACTGATTCATGTCGGCCAGGCAAATTACCGGGCAGGCCGCGCGGGAGACCCTCCATCCATCAGCCTGGCGCATCGCTTGCGCGAATTGAGCCTCCCGGTAGGGCGGCTGAAGACCGGCACACCGCCGCGCATCGATGGGCGATCCATCGATTATTCAGTCCTGCAGGAGCAACCGGGCGACGACCCGGTACCGGTGTTCTCCTTCATGGGCAATGCTGCGCAGCACCCGAGGCAATTGCCATGCTGGATCACCGAAACCAATCAGCGCACGCATGACATCATTCGCGGCGGGCTGGATCGTTCCCCTTTGTTCACCGGTGTGATTGAAGGTGTGGGGCCACGCTACTGCCCGTCCATCGAAGACAAGATCACGCGCTTTGCCGGCAAGTCCTCTCACCAGATATTCCTGGAGCCTGAGGGATTGACCACGCACGAGGTTTATCCAAACGGGATTTCCACCAGCCTGCCGTTCGATGTGCAATTGGACATGGTGCGATCCGTCAAGGGTCTGGAAAACGCCCATATCTTGCGCCCCGGCTATGCGATCGAATATGACTACTATGATCCGTGCGGTTTGAAAAGCTCTTTGGAGACCAAGGCAATCCGGGGCTTGTTCTTTGCCGGGCAGATCAACGGTACGACCGGTTACGAGGAGGCCGCTGCGCAGGGTTTGCTGGCCGGGTTGAATGCCGCACTGCAAGTGCGCGAACGGGAAGCATGGTGTCCGCGCCGCGACGAAGCCTATCTGGGCGTGTTGGTGGACGATTTGATCACGCAGGGGGTTTCCGAGCCATATCGCATGTTCACCAGTCGGGCGGAATATCGCCTGCAATTGCGCGAGGATAACGCGGATTTAAGATTAACGGAAATCGGCCGCAAGCTCGGCGTCGTGGATGACGCACGCTGGCAGGCGTTCGAGCAAAAGCGCGAGGCCATCGCCCGCGAGCAGGAGCGGTTGCGCAGCATCTGGGTGAGCCCGCGCAACTTGCCCGCGGAGGACGCGATACGCGTACTGGGCAAATCCATTGAGCGTGAGTACTCGCTGCATGAGCTATTGCGCCGCCCGGACGTGAATTATGCCAGCCTGCTGACCCTGCCCGGCGCGGGTGCAGGGGTGAATGACAAAAAGGTTGCCGAGCAAGTGGAAACTCAGGCGAAGTATCATGGTTATATTGAGCGGCAGCGCGACGAGATCGGGCGCAACGAACAATATGAAATGCTGGGGTTGCCGGAGGATCTCGATTATCGCGAGGTGCGCGGCCTGTCCATCGAAGTGCAGCAAAAGCTCAACCAGCACAAACCCGAAAATGTTGGGCAGGCGGCGCGCATTTCCGGGATTACCCCGGCGGCAATATCCCTGCTGCTGGTGCATATCAAGCGCGGCTTTCGCGATGATCGGCAACAAACCCAGAAACGTGCATGAGTCAGGTTGAAGAATTGCAGCGCGGCAGCGCACAATTGGGGATTTCGCTGGGCGCGGACGCACAGGGCAGGCTGCTGGATTATCTGGCGTTGCTGCACAAATGGAACAAGGTCTATAACCTGACGGCAATTCGCGACCAGCAGCAGATGGTGAGTAATCACTTGCTCGACAGCCTTGCGGTAATGCCGTATCTGTGGGCGGGGCGGTGGCTGGATGTGGGAAGCGGCGCCGGCTTGCCGGGGCTGGTGTTGGCGGTCGCGCAGCCAGAGTGGCAGTTCGCCTTGCTGGACAGCAACAGCAAGAAAACCGGCTTCATGCAGCAGGCAATTATTGAGCTGAGATTGCGGAATGTGAGCGTTCACTGCGCACGCGTGGAAGAGTGGCAACCTGTTGAGCGGTTTGACGGGATTATCTCGCGGGCGTTCAGCGAATTGGGCGAATTCTTGCGCAGCACCCGCCATCTCATTGCGCCGCATGGACGTTGGGCGGCGATGAAGGGTGCGCAGCAGCAGGAATTGGCGGGTGTGCCGGACGGATGTCGGGTAGAACGCGTGATACCGTTACAGGTGCCGGGTTTACAAGCGGCGCGCAGTCTGGTGATTGCAGCATGCAAGGAGGGTAAAGCAATATGACGAAAATACTAGCCGTAGCGAACCAGAAGGGCGGGGTAGGAAAAACCACCACCACCGTGAATCTGGCGGCCAGTCTCGCGGCGACCCAACAGCGCGTATTGCTGATCGATCTTGACCCGCAGGGCAATGCCACGATGGGCAGCGGTGTCGACAAGCGCGATTTGCAGGCCAGCGTCTACGATGTGCTGCTGGGTGGCAAGACCATAGCCGAGGCGCGAGTGCGCTCGGAAGCCGGAAAATATGACCTGCTGCCGGCCAACCGTGAGTTGGCCGGCGCGGAGATCGAGCTGGTCGGCCTGCCGCATCGTGAAGCGCGTTTGCGCGACGCCTTGCAAGGCATCGCGGCGGAATACGACTATGTGTTAATCGATTGCCCGCCGGCGCTGAATTTATTGACCTTGAACGGTTTGTGCGCGGCCAGGTCGGTGATGATCCCGATGCAATGCGAATACTATGCCTTGGAGGGGTTGAGCGACCTGGTGAGCACCATCCGCAAGGTGCGTGCCAGCCTGAATCCGGAACTGGAGATCGAAGGGCTGCTGCGCACCATGTTCGATCCGCGCAATACGCTGGCACAGCAGGTCTCGGATCAATTACAGGAACATTTCGGCAGCAAGGTTTACCGGACCGTGATTCCGCGCAATGTGCGGCTGGCGGAAGCCCCCAGCTTCGGTGTGCCGGTGCTGTATCACGACAAGTCATCCAAAGGGACGCGAGCCTATCTGGCCTTGGCCGGAGAGTTATTGAACAACGCGGCACAACCTGCTGCAACCGCATAAAGGAAACAGTCATGGCAACAAAGTTAAACAAGGGACTGGGGCGCGGATTGGATGCGCTGTTATCCAGCGGCAAAAGCGAAAAAGATGAGGTACTGCGCGACTTGAATGTCACGCTGCTCAAGCCGGGCAAATACCAGCCACGTTCGCACATGGACGAGGCATCGTTGAATGATCTGGCGGCATCTATCAAGGCACAGGGAATCATGCAGCCGATCCTGGTGCGGCAACTTGCTGATAACAGCTATGAGATCATCGCCGGCGAGAGGCGCTGGCGCGCCGCGCAGTTAGCGGGGCTGACCCATGTGCCGGTGCTGGTGCGCAGCGTGCCGGACAATGCGGCGCTGGCGATGGCGTTGATTGAAAACATTCAGCGGGAAAACCTGAATCCGCTGGAAGAAGCGGTCGGCATACAGCGCCTGATCGACGAATTCAAAATGACCCACCAAGTCGCTGCGGAAGCGGTGGGGCGTTCACGCAGCGCCGCCAGCAATTTGTTGCGGTTGCTCAAATTGCCGCAGGCCGTGCAGAGTATGCTGGTGGAAAACAAGCTGGATATGGGGCATGCGCGCGCCCTGTTGTCGCTGGAAAGCGCACAGCAGATATTGCTGGCCAATAAAATTATGGCAAGCGGACTATCGGTGCGTGAAGCAGAGAAGTTAGTCCAAAACTTGCTGAATCCCGCGCCCAAGCACAAAAAAGCAAAGCCGACCCGCGATATTATTCGCTTACAGGAAAAAATTGCTGATCGGCTTGGCACCTCAGTTGAAATACGTCATGGCGCAAAAGGAGCAGGCAAGCTGGTCATAGAATACAAAACGCTCGATCAACTCGACGGCATCCTGTTAAAAATAGGCGTGCGTGAGAATGAATAACCATGAGCAACTGGCAAGCGTTTATTGCCTTATCTAATTAATTTGCATCATTTTTGGCGTAATTTTGGCGTAATTGCACTTGACTTGCCGCAAAGGAATGGCAGAGAATGCGCGGGCTTTTTGTTGTCCTTGGCCAACAAGTGACGACCAAGGGCACATGATGGATAAAGTAACAAACACAAAAATAAGCCGCGCATTCAACAAAGCGGCGCGCTGGCAAATCATCATAACTGTGTTCATCTCGTGTGTCTCCCTGCTGGTTGCGGGTACGAACGCAGCGATTTCAGCTATTGCGGGGGGCGCATCCGTTATTGTCGGCGGGTTTGCCGGAATGATGATGGCACGGAGACCAAACGGCGGAACGCCGGACGCCGTTATGTTTTCATTGCTGAAAGCTGAAGTGATCAAAGTGCTGGTGATAGCGGTGCTGTTGCTGGTGACTTTCAGGTATTACCGGGGGCTGGTTCCTTTGTTTCTGATAGGGGGGTTGGCAGGCGCTGTGCTGGCATCTGGCGCGGGCTTGCTGACCGTAAATAACGAGAATGACGAGTAGGGTCTGGGATGTCCACTGAACAAGCACTGACACCATCCAGTTACATCGGGCATCATTTAAGCTTCAATGTTAAACAGGTAGCCGAAGGCGGGTTCTGGTCTGTGAACTTCGATTCGTTGTCCGTATCTGTTTTTCTCGGCTTGATCGTCTTCGGCTTTCTTTGGTGGGTTGCGCGTGGAGCGACAGCAGGCGTTCCCGGCAAGCGCCAGGCTTTCATCGAACTTCTGTTCGAGTTCATCGATGACCAGGTCAAAGGCACCTTTCACGGCGATCGACATAAATTTGTTTCTCCCACAGCGCTGACTGTTTTCGTATTTGTGTTCGCCATGAACGCGATGGACTTCCTGCCTATCGATATCTTGGCGTGGATCTTTCACAATGTATTTCGCCAGGAACATTTCCGGCCCCTCCCCACTGCTGACATCAACACGACATTCGCTCTTGCGCTATCTGTATGGATATTGATGATCGCCTTTGGCATCAAGGTCAAAGGGCTGGGTGGCTGGATACATGAATTGTTCTGCGCGCCTTTCGGCGCCAATCCGTTGGTTTGGCCATTCAACCTGCTGTTCAATCTGGTCGAGTACGTCTCCAAGCCGCTGTCCCATTCGATGCGTTTGTTCGGCAATATGTACGCTGGCGAAGTCATCTTTCTGTTGATCGGGATGTGGGCTGCGACCGGCCTGGCTGGAACGTTCTTTGGAGCCTTGCTCGGCGGGGCTTGGGCGATATTCCATATTCTGATTGTGACGCTGCAGGCATATATCTTCATGATGCTGACGGTCGTCTACATCGGCATGGCACACGAAAGCCATTAACTTTTTTTGTCACCCTTAACTTTAATCAACCTTGTAAATCGAAAGGAAGTAAAAATGGAAAACACAGTTCAATATATCGCATTAGTTCAATCCTACACTATCATTGGCATCAGCCTGATCATCAGCTTGGGCGCTGTTGCCGCTTGTATCGGTATCGCTATTATGTGCAGCCACTTCTTGGATGGCGCGGCACGTCAACCCGAGTTGATTCCTACGTTGCAGGGCAAAGTATTCCTGTTGATGGGTCTGATCGACGCACCTTTCATTATCGGCGTTGGCTTGGCTATGATGTTTGCGTTCGCTAACCCGCTGCTCGCCGCACTCCATTAATTGGCCATTGCGGATAGTACAATCCACCGTAGGGAAACGAAATGAACATTAACCTGACATTGTTCTCGCAGGCACTGACGTTCGCCATCTTGATATGGTTCACCGTGAAGTTTGTCTGGCCGCCTTTGTTGGCGGCAGTTGAATCGCGCCAAAAGACTATCGCTGACGGCCTGGCCGATGCAGAGCGCGCCAAGCACGATTTGGAGCTGGCTGCCAAGCGTTCTGCCGATATTTTGCGGGAAGCAAAGGAAAAAGCTGGCGAAATTGTCAACCATGGCGAAAAACGCGCCAGCGAAATTATCGAAGCAGCCAAGGCGCAGGCCAAGATAGAAAGCGATCGCATCATCACGGGCGCCAAGGCTGAAATCGATCGAGAAGTGTTTCAAGCCAGGGAGCAATTGCGGTCCCATGTGTCGGCAATCGCGCTGGCCGGCGCGGGCAAAATTCTCGGTCGTGAAATTGATGCCAAGGCGCACAACGATTTGCTTGAAAAATTAGTTGCGGAAATCTAAACGCCATGTCTGAAGCCATTACCATTGCTCGGCCCTATGCGCAGGCGGCATTCGAAGAGGCGCAAAAACTGTCCGACCTGAAAGGCTGGTCGAAGGTGTTGCAGTCGCTCGCCGAGGCGGTCAGCTATTCGGAGATTCGTACCGTGATCAGCAGTCCGCGTGTTGAGAGAACACAACTCGCCGGCTTGCTGGGTGGTATGCTGGACGGCCAGGCCAAGCCACAACAGTTGAATTTCATCCGGGTGCTGATCGAGAACCAGCGCCTGTTGCTGCTGCCAGAGATTGTGGCCATTTTCGAGACGCTGAAGGCTGAAGCGGAAAAAACCGTGAATGTAACGGTGGATTCTGCATTTGAGCTGTCCGCTGCCCAACAAGACAAGATCGTCAGCTCGCTGAAAGCGCGTATGGGCCGCGAAATCAAGCTGGTCTGCAAAGTCAATAAAGAATTGCTGGGCGGCGTGGTGATTCGCGCCGGAGACAAGGTGATTGATGGTTCATCGCGCACCCGTCTTGGCGAGATGGCAACCGCACTGGCCTGATAAAAGATTTATCAAGATAAGGAAATCCAGATGAAGCTCAACCCTTCTGAAATAAGCAGTTTGATCCGCAGCCGCATCGAGAATTTTGAAACGCTAACGCAGGAGCGCACCGAAGGTACAGTGGTCAGCGTAACCGACGGTATCGTCCGTGTACATGGGCTATCCGACGTAATGCAGGGTGAAATGCTGGAATTCCCCGGCAACACCTTCGGCTTGGCGCTGAACCTGGAGCGTGATTCCGTCGGCGCGGTGGTGCTTGGCGAATATGAGCACATCACCGAAGGCGATACGGTCAAGTGCACCGGACGCATTCTGGAAGTACCGGTCGGCCCGGAATTGTGCGGCCGCGTGGTGAACGCATTGGGTCAGCCGATCGACGGCAAGGGCCCGATCAACGCCAAGATGACCGACAAGATCGAGAAGGTGGCGCCAGGAGTGATCGCACGCAAGTCGGTTGACCAGCCGGTACAAACCGGCTTGAAGTCGATCGACTCGATGGTTCCGATCGGCCGCGGCCAACGCGAGTTAATCATTGGCGACCGCCAAACTGGCAAGACCGCCGTGGCGGTGGATGCCATCATCAACCAGAAGGGTCAGAACATGACCTGTGTATACGTGGCGATCGGTCAAAAAGCTTCGACCATCGCCAACGTGGTGCGCAAGCTGGAAGAGCACGGCGCGCTGGGATACACCATCGTGGTCGCGGCAACCGCTTCGGATTCCGCCGCGATGCAGTTCCTGGCGCCGTATGCCGGTTGCACCATGGGCGAGTATTTCCGCGATCGCGGACAGGACGCGCTGATTGTTTACGACGACCTGACCAAGCAAGCCTGGGCCTACCGTCAAATTTCCCTGCTGTTGCGCCGTCCGCCGGGCCGCGAGGCCTACCCCGGCGACGTGTTCTATCTGCACTCCCGCCTGCTGGAACGCGCAGCACGCGTGAATGCCGACTATGTGGAAGCGTTCACCAAGGGCGAAGTCAAGGGCAAGACCGGTTCGCTGACCGCATTGCCGATTATTGAGACGCAGGCAGGCGACGTGTCCGCCTTTGTGCCGACCAACGTGATTTCCATTACCGACGGCCAGATATTTCTGGAAACCGACTTGTTCAACGCCGGTATCCGTCCTGCAATTAACGCCGGTGTTTCAGTGTCCCGCGTGGGCGGCGCAGCGCAAACCAAGGTGATCAAGAAGCTCGGCGGCGGCGTGCGTCTGGCGCTGGCGCAGTACCGTGAACTGGCCGCCTTCGCGCAGTTCGCTTCGGATCTGGATGAAGCCACCCGCAAGCAGTTGGAGCGCGGGCGCATGGTTACTGAATTGATGAAGCAGCTGCAATATGCGCCGCTGTCGGTCGCCGCAATGGCAGTCACGTTGTTTGCCGTCAACAAGGGCTATTTCGATGACGTGGCGGTGCCCAAGGCGCTGGCGTTTGAGTCGGCGCTGCACACATACCTGAAATCCAGCAACAAGGCGCTGATGGATGCGATTGAGTCCAGCAAGGATCTGAATGCCGACAACGAAAAACTGTTGACCGCAGCGATTGAGACGTTCAAGGCAACGGCTGTTTATTGATGGAACAACTAGCCATCCCACTAAGCAACCAAAAATCGGTTGCCAAGTGGTTGGTTATAAAGGTGGGGTGAGAAATGGCTGGCAGTAAAGAAATCCGCGCAAAAATCAAGAGCGTGGAAAACACACGCAAGATTACACGCGCTATGGAAATGGTAGCCGCCGCCAAGATGCGTAAAGCCCAGGAGCGTATGCGTGCGTCGCGCCCCTATGCCGAAAAGATTCGCAATGTTGCGGCGCATCTGTCGCGCGCCGACGCAGAATACGAACACTCATTCCTGGACAAACACGAAAATATCCAAAATGTCGGACTGATTGTGGTCACTTCCGACAAGGGGTTGTGCGGCGGTTTGAATACCAACATCCTGCGTCTTGCGGTAAGCCGCATGAAGGAATGGGAAGGCGAGGGGAAGGGCGTCGTGGTTTGCCCGATTGGCAACAAGGGTTTGGGTTTCATGTCGCGTATCGGCGCCCAAATCAAATCCAACTTGACCGGATTGGGCGACACGCCGCACATAGAAAAGCTGATCGGTGCCGTAAAGGTCATGCTGGATGCTTATGTGGCGGGGGAAATTGATGTCATTTACCTGTGCTACAACGACTTTATCAATACCATGAAGCAAGAACCGCGAGTGGAGCAATTGCTGCCGCTGAGCGGTGAGCAATTGGGGACTGCCAAGGGTAATTGGGACTATATCTACGAACCGGAAGCCAAGCAGGTGATCGATGAGCTGCTGGTGCGCTATATCGAGTCGCTGGTTTACCAGGCTGTCGTGGAAAACATGGCTTCCGAACAAAGCGCACGGATGGTGGCGATGAAGGCCGCTTCGGACAATGCAAAGAGCGTCATCGGCGAACTCAAACTGGTTTATAACAAGGCGCGCCAGGCGGCCATTACCCGCGAAATTTCGGAAATCGTGAGCGGTGCTGCAGCGGTTGGCTAGCGAAAGCGGCGACATTAAGATTGGGCGATACTAACGTGAGCACAGCGAACGTTACGAAGAGACCAAATCTTTATGGTGCTGCAGCGGTCGGTTGATAGCGCGGCAACGGTTGGTTAAGGCTTGGGCTGCAAAATATAAAATTAATCAGACGGGGAATCTTAAAAATGAATCAAGGAAAGATTGTTCAGTGTATCGGCGCGGTGGTTGACATCGAGTTTCCGCGCGATCAAATGCCCAAAATATATGAAGCCTTGCAATTGGCAGACGTGGGGTCTTCGACTGCCGAGGCGGGTTTGACTTTTGAAGTGGAGCAGCAACTCGGTGACGGCATAGTGCGCACCATCGCAATGGGTTCTTCAGACGGCCTGCGTCGCGGTATGCTCGTAAATTCCAGCGGCAAGGGGATTTCCGTGCCGGTCGGCAGCGGCACACTGGGCCGCATCATGGACGTGCTGGGCCGCCCGATCGACGATGCCGGCGACATTTCATGCAAGGAACGTCGCGAGATTCACCAGAAGGCGCCGAAGTTTGACGAGCTGTCCCCGTCTGTCGATCTGTTGGAAACCGGTATCAAAGTGATTGATCTGGTTTGTCCGTTCGCCAAGGGCGGCAAGGTGGGCCTGTTCGGTGGCGCGGGCGTGGGCAAGACCGTGAACATGCTGGAGCTGATCAACAACATCGCCAAACAGCACGCCGGCTTGTCGGTGTTCGCGGGCGTGGGCGAGCGTACCCGTGAAGGCAATGACTTCTACCATGAAATGTCGGAAGCGGGAGTTATCGACACAAGCGACTTTGCCAAGTCCAAGGTGGCCATGGTGTTCGGCCAGATGAATGAACCGCCCGGCAACCGTCTGCGCGTGGCGTTGTCCGGCCTGACCATGGCCGAGTATTTCCGCGATGAAGGCCGCGACATCCTATTTTTCGTCGACAACATCTATCGCTTTACCTTGGCCGGTACCGAAGTGTCCGCGTTGCTGGGTCGTATGCCTTCTGCCGTGGGTTACCAGCCGACGCTGGCGGAAGAAATGGGGCGTTTGCAGGAACGCATCACCTCGACCAAGACTGGTTCGATTACCTCGATTCAGGCCGTGTATGTGCCCGCGGATGACTTGACCGACCCGTCTCCGGCGACTACTTTCCTGCAT
>JANLID010000420.1 GCA_024654105.1 Gallionella sp.
CAGGATCGGACGCCGCTTGGTTTCGAAAGACATGATGTTCAGTCTAGTTCGTCCACCCGCTTTTGTCATCTTAGGCGTAGGCATCCTTGGCTCAGTCGGAGAATGCCCCGGTGGCCACCCAAACTCCCCCAGTGATGGCCACTTCAAAATCCCCCAGTAGGCGGTAAGCCGACGAACTAATCGGCGGTAGCCGCTGCGGCTACGACAGGACATCATCGCCCCTCGATTTAACGAGGGGATTGGGAGTGAATGTCTTGACGCCACAGAAGAGAACTACCGTTATCACGTTGCTGCAGAACAATGTTTCGCAGCATGAGATCGGCCGCAAGACGGGGATAGATCGCAAGACGATCAGGAAACTCACGCAGGCGATATTCGCAGCTGCGTTGCCGGCGTCAAATTTCCCCATGGCCACCGGCTCGCCGGGGCTGCCCGATCAAATTCCCCCACCCCGGCCACCGGCTCTGGAAGGGACACAGTCGCCGGCACTGCCGGCGCATGCACGCTCGGCGTGTGAGCCGCACCGGGCGTGGATTGAAACCCAAGTTCGCCTGGGCCGTAACGCCATGGCGATCTACCAGGAGCTGGTGGATTGTTACGGTTTCCAGAGCCGCTACAACAGCGTCAAGCGTTTCTGCCGCAGCGTGCGCAAAGGCGAGCCCGAACAATTTGACCGCCTGGAGTTTCTGCCCGGGGAAGAGGCCCAGGTCGACTACGGCGAGGGCGCTCTCGCGCTCTATCCGGCGAGCAGCCGCTATCGCAGGCCTCGTTTGTTCGTGATGACCTTGCGCTACTCGCGTCGTTCGTTCCGGCGCGTGGTCTGGAAATCGAGCAGCGAGGTCTGGGCGCGTCTGCACGAGGAAGCATTCCGCTATTTCGGGGGTTGCCCGCAATACGTTGTTTTGGACAACTTGAAAGAAGGCGTGATCAAGCCGGACATCTACGAGCCCGAGCTCAACCGGGTTTATGCGGCGATGCTGGTCCACTACGGCGTGGTGGCCGACCCTGCTCGCATCCGGGATCCGAATCGCAAGGGAACCGTCGAGTCGGCAATCCAGCATACCCAGGCCACGGCGCTCAAGGGGCGGCGCTTCGAGTCGATCGAAGCACAGAATATCTATCTCGCCCACTGGGAAGAGAACTGGGCGGCCAAGCGTATCCACGGGCGGGCCAAGCGCCAGGTCGAGGAGATGTTCCAGGAAGAGCGCCCACAGCTCAAGACGCTGCCCATCGAAGGCTTCCGCTACTTCACCGAAGGCACGCGCACCGTGCTGGACGACACCACCGTCCAAGTCGATGGCGCCTGGTACGCGGCGCGGCCCGCACCCATCGGTTCGATCGTCCTAGTTCGCCTCTACGCACACGAGATCGAAATTCGCGATCTGAAGACCCTGGCGCTGATCCGTCGGCACTCCCTTGCCATGCACAAGGGCGACGTCAAGCTGCCCGATGCCGAGCGGGTATTCAACCCTTCCCGGCAAACCCGGCAGATCCTCGCACGCGCCGAAGCCATCGGTACCAAGACGCAGGAACTTTGCCTCAAGCTCTTCGAGCGGCGTGGGCGCGAAGGGCAAAAGAGCATGTGGGGCATCGTTGGGCTGGGTTTGCGCTACCCGGCCTGGCTCCTGGAGCAGGCGTGCGCCACCGCGCTGGCGCGACAGACACCGTCCTACAAGACAGTACGCTCCATTGCCGACCAACTGTTCTCTCAGGTAGTAACGCGCCTCGATGCGCGCCAGGGAGAACTGTCGCTGGATTCGGCCACGCCCTTGCTCACCCAGGAGCACGAACTGATTCGCGACATCACCGAATACGCCGAGTTCTTCAAGCGCTGTGTTGGCAACGCTGAAGGGCAAACCGCAGAGCCGGTGGCACCCGACTGCCGCGCTTCGCTTGCCGGGCAGACGAATTGCTGCGCAATTCGCCAGCCGCAAGCCCTGCGGGCGCAAACCCTAAAACCAGCATAAAGATGCTTTTAAAACCAAGATCAAAAACAAACGCTTAGCCGCCTTGTCTTGATCACCCACCAGGAGAACTGCATGACCATGAGCATGATGGAAATCGAAACAACCTTGAAGCAACTACGCCTCTCGGGCGTGCGCGCCACGCTTGAGACCCGCCTGCTCGAATCGCAGGCGTCCAATCTCTCGTTCATGGAAACCTTCTCGGCCATCCTTCAGGATGAACTGGATCGCCGACAATCCCGCCTCCTCGAACGGCGCTACCAGTTCTCCGGCCTCGACGAGCGCGCCTCGTTGGCGGAGTTCGACTGGGGCTACAACCCCAAAATTCCCAAGCGCACCTGCTTCGAGTTGCACACGCTGAAATTCATCGCCGAGGGCGACAATGCAATTCTGATTGGACCACCCGGCACGGGCAAGAGCCACGTCGCGAAGGCCATTGCGTACGCCGCCGTCCGGGCCAGCTTGCGCGTACTCTATGCCGAGGCCGATGACATCCTAGGTCGCCTCGCGTTCGCCGCTCCCGCCGAGAAACGCAAACTGATGAAACCGCTCATTGATGCCGACCTGCTGCTCTTCGACGATCTGTTTCTCGCCCGCCAGCTACCACCCGAGAGCGCCGATACCTTGCAATCCATCCTGCACCAACGCTACAAACTTCGGCGCTCTTCGCTCATCACGTCAAACCGGATCATCGACGATTGGCACAAATTCCTTGGCGATGCCGCGCTGACCACCGCCATTCTGGACCGCCTCTTACACCGCAGTGTCCTCGTCGAATTCCGTGGCAAAAGCTACCGGCTCAAAGAAGCCGCCAACCGCCTTGCAAAGGCTAACCAATCCGAGTAACAATCCATCCATTCCTGTCGTTCCCCCTGGGGGAATTTGACCTGGCCACAGATGGGGGAATTTGAAGTGGCCACCGGGGTATCATTGAAACGTACGTCATCGGTTCGGCATAAACAACTAATGAACAGGACTTATCTTGGGAAACTATCGGAACACGACCCTCT
>JANLID010000001.1 GCA_024654105.1 Gallionella sp.
ACATGGCATGGCAGCATTCCCGCCACGCGAGTTTCGCGAAGCTCTTGAGAGACTGCGTTATGATCATCCTGCGCTGCAACTTTGAGGGGAGACCTCAGAGCCTGGCCCCTTTAATTCATCGCGTGTGATGCTGCCACAATAATGAAAAGAGCCGCTGCTGCGATGGTGCGTGGAACGCACCCTACGGCATTCCGCTATTTCCCCTGATCGTGCGGCACGGTCACTGTGGCGCTGGCGGTGGCTTTATTGCCCGAGGCGTCGGTGGCGGAATAGGTGACGGTGTAAACGCGTCCGGCCTGATTGGTTCCCGCGCGTTTGGCAGCTAGGGAAAAACTCCGGTCGTCGGTGCCGAACTGTGCATCCTGAATATCACCGGCTGCCAGCGTCTCGCTCGCGTTGATGGATTCGAGTTTGATTTCAGGCTCGGGGTCATAGTCGTCAGTCACTGCGATGGCTGCGGTGACGGGTACGAGCTTGTCGTTCGGTGGCCAGAGGATGGCGGGGCTCAGCGTGACCGAGAGGATGGGTGGGGTGGTGTCGATGGGTACGATAGAACCAGTATATGCTCCGGGTTTCTCGTTATCGTTAAATCCCACGGTGAAATGGCCAGTCAAATAAGTCGGGTCACCCAGCGGGTAGTAATACAATTCTGCACTGGTGGTGGGAACCGTTACACCAAAATTGAAGGTTTGACGCGGATAGATGACAGGAAAATTACTGGTAATGCTCTTGTCAATATTCCAGTAAACCGAAAACTTATGTGTTTCTTCATACAGCATTATTTTTGCAGTCCACCCGGGTGGACTGGTAAAGATACCCCCAAGACGGGGCTCCATGTAACGTTGATCCCCAACCCCGCTGGGCTGTCCCCAGTAGGAGCCAACCGGAAAGACCGAAAGTTCTGGTTGAGTATTGACGCCGTCGTACACAGAATTGGGGGCATGCTCGCCACTGTCGCCAATGTTTACCGTGACGATGTCGCGCGCACTGGTGTGATTGCTGACCTGATAACTGTATTGAATATTGCTGCCGGAATGTACGGCCAAGGCTTTTACTGTCACCGGGTCTTGGGCATAGCTCAGGGGGCTGGCAACAATGAGAGCCAACGCGCTCATCCAACCGGGCGCACGTTTGAAAAAGGTTTTGTTTTTTATCATGGCTGTTTCCTCTAAGGTAGCTGAAAGTGTACGATGTCCGGGCCGGGGTTAGTAAAACTTCCGCCCCAAACCAGATTGCATGCCGCCGGGCTTGCCAGCCAATCCGCCATCAACTTGATATCCGCTTGGTGTTGTTGCGCTTCTGTTAACGGTAACTTGGGCGGCAGAGGGAGTGGCGGTCTCAGCTTGTCAAGAAGCCCCTTAATGTTGGTCTTGGAGACATCGAACGCCGTGCCTTTGGGATGGTTGCTGTTTGTTGCAGGCGGATAAGTAATGCAGTGACCACCATTGCACCCCTTTTCCGCTTCAACCTTGTCGCGTAGCGGTTGGCAAGCTTTGTTTTTAAGGTTGATTTCTTTATTTAACTCAACCGATTTATCCCAAACTTCTTTCAAGTGCGCCTGGTAAGCCAGAGTGCGGGTTCCACCCGTAATGACCGTCCCTGGCTCTTTGAGTAAGACGCAATTCACTCCCGCCTGCGCATCCGGCAACAGCGCAAGACCAGCACCTCTGGTTCTCTCCAGCTCCAGTGTAAGCGGCAGCACATCCGGCCCATTGGGCGGGATGTCCCCAACTGCCCTCAAGTCAGGTATCGGGCACCCCGGCACCACAATCGTCCCCGTCACCGGATTATTGGTGCAGTTGGTGCAACTGGCGGTAATAGTGTGGACACCGCCCGCCTCGGGTGCAGTAAACACAAAGGGCAACTTGCCTTCAGCGTTGGTGTTCCCGCCCAGCGGGGTCAAGCTTCCCACATGCGGCGCGGTATGTTGTCCCACCGCGTGATTGTAGCCGTCTTCCTCCGGCACTACCGTGAGCGCCAGTGTGACCGCTGCGCCGCTCTTGGCCGTGCCGTCGCTGTTGGTGACTTTCGCATAGGCGGTGGCCAGCGTCGCGCCGGGCATGACCTCGACCCCTAGGCCGGTCAGCGCGATGGTGAAGGTACTACCGTATGCTGCGCATACTGCGGCAAAACTGGCATATACCGTTGTATTAGATTGCGATATATATGTGTAGTAGCAAGTATTAACGCCATTGCAACCGGTTAAGACGGAAGAATTGTGGTTCGTGGAGTTAAAATGATCCACTACAGATTGACCTAATTCCAATTGAGTGGGGTAAGTATATTGAGGTAATTGACCGGTCTTCCAACTTATACATGTCGGGGCAGCCTGAGCCACGCAAGATGTCACAAGTGAAAGCGCGACAAACAGCTTCCTCAGCCAGCATGTCATTCGATGTTTCTGCACCCGAGCATCCATTCCGAACTCCCTGTACCGTGAACAACGAGCGCGACAATAACTTTGTTGAGCAGGGCAAGTCAAGTCAAAACCTCATAGCGGCGAAATGCCTGCTCGACGTGCGCGGGCGGTGGCTCATCGCCTTGCCCGGTAGAGAGTGCCAGCCAAGTCTCGAAGTGTGTCTGTACGGTGCGATACCACAGCGTTTTCTCGGGTCGGCGGCGCTGATAGCAGCGGGAGCTTGGCGTGGCACGTTTGACTGCGGCATCCATGGGGCAAGTCCATCCCGGTCTGGCAACAGGGATAGAATACTGTATATGCGTACAGCATTTCTAGATGATCTTGCTTTTCCCGGATAGCTGTATGAAAATACAGCCATCCAAGGAGTCCGCCATGAAACGATCCAGCTCCGACAACCCCCATGATTCCCTGACCCCGCGCCAGAGGGAAATCCTCGACTTCATCCGCGCCAACCTGGATGAGCGCGGCGCACCGCCAACGCGGCTGGAGATTTGCCAGGCATTCGGCTTCGCCTCGCCCAACGCAGCGGAGGCACATCTGCGTGCCTTGTCCAAGAAGGGTGCCATTACCATGGAAGCGGGTTCGGCCAGGGGCATCCGTCTGGCGGAGCATCCGGGCGGCTTGCCTTTGATCGGTTCGGTGGCTGCGGGCAGCCCGCTGCTGGCGTTGGAGAATCAGCGAGGCAAGATACAGATTCCGCCCAACCTGTTTTCAGCCCGTGCGGATTATCTGCTTCAGGTTCGCGGCAACAGCATGACTGGCGCGGGTATTCTCGACGGTGATCTCCTGGCCGTCCATCGCACCGTGGATGCGCGCAGCGGCCAGATCGTCGTCGCACGACTGGGTGACGAAGTGACGGTGAAACGCCTCAAGCGCCGGGGCGGGCGCATCGAGCTGTTGGCGGAAAACCCCGACTATCCGCCAATCGTGGTCAGCGGCCCACTGGTTATCGAAGGACTCGTGGTCGGTTTGATCCGCGACGGGCGGACGCTGTGATAAAAATATGCGACCAGAGCGCGCAGTAA
Source organism: Gallionella sp. (assembly GCA_024654105.1). Lineage (GTDB taxonomy): Bacteria > Pseudomonadota > Gammaproteobacteria > Burkholderiales > Gallionellaceae > Gallionella. The sequence continues at coordinate 3,445 of JANLID010000001.1, forward strand.
AGAAGCGGTGATGTCTGACTGGGCGGTTTCTCACCGCCCAGCCAGTTGTTGCTCATTCGGCGGATAGCGCTACGCCATCATTTGGCTTTTCTGCCGATCGCTTCGACCATCGCTTCGCCCAGCCCTGCGGGCGAATTGGCCACCACCACACCCGCCGCTTCCAGCGCGGCCATCTTGTCCGCC
>JANLID010000002.1 GCA_024654105.1 Gallionella sp.
CAGGATAAAGGCATGCATCCTGGTGATTTTGTGACCGCGCCCGACGATGATGCCGGACAGAATCGGAATCATCGGAAATACACAGGGGGTCAAAGCGAGCAACAACCCTGCGCCGAAGAAGGAAGAAATGATCAGCCAGAAGCTGCCTTCTTTGAAGAGCCTGGCGATCCGGGTGTTTTCGGTGGCAGGTGCGGCCGGCAGGGGAGTGATAGCCGACGGCGGCGGCGCTTCGGTTATTGCCGGGGCAGGAGTTGCGCGCAGGCCGGTTTTGGCATCCGGCAGGTCAAGCTGTATGGTCTTGTTAATGGGTGGGTAACATAACCCCTCCTCGCTACAGCCCATATAGACGGCATTTAATGTCATGCCGGTGGCAACATCAAACGGGCGATCCAGGGTGATCTCGGCCTGGAACGAGCGATGAAACACTTCGATATTGCCGAAAAAGGGATCCTGTTTCATTTCGCCTCTCGGCAAATTCACCGCCAGAATTTTAGCCGCGCCGTCTTTGACCTCGAACCTGATTTTGTCGTGGTATAAATAGTAGCCCGGCGTTATGTTGAAGCTGGCTTGCAGGGTACGAGCGTCGCGCACCGTGACTTGCAGGGCGAAAGCCTGGTCTGGCGGCAGAAAATTGGGCTGCTTGACGCCGCCCAAGCCGGGCAGTCGATCCAGCAAGCCTGCCGCATTCGGGGCAGGAGTGATAAAACATAACAACAGCAGCAGTACAAAACGCATGAATTTAGTCCTCGAGTATGTCGGTTTCCTGGCTTATCCACTCCAAGTAAGCGGGCAAACCCGCTATCACAGGGACAGCAATAATTTCGGGAAGTTCGTAAGGATGCACCGCGCGGATCAATTGTTCAAGCCGCGGATAGGCGGCACGCGTGGTCTTGATCAGCAGTGGCACTTCGGTGGCGGTTTCGATTTTAGCCTGCCAGCGGTAAGTGGAAGTACACGGCGCAAGCTGGTTCACGCAGGCTGCGGCTCGTTCTTCGATCAGCCGCTGCGCCAGTTGTCCGGCAGCTTGCGCGTCCGGCAGGTTGGTGATGACTAACAAAATATCGTTCATTTTCAAAATCGTAGTTGAACCACGAAGGCCACGAAGAACGCGAAGAAAAACAATGCACTGTACAGAAAATGCGAATTACCTTGCTGGCGGACATCCAATATCATGCAGCTCCATGAGAATTCTTCGTGATCTTTGTGCTCTTCGTGGTGAAATGCTTTTTTCAGGTTCATTTCGCGAACCTCAACCCCAGTTGCAGCAATTCATCCCACACATCGCCCTGGCGCAGGCCCTTGATGGTCTTGTCCAGCCGCGCGGCCTGTTGCAGGGCGCGTTCGATATATGGAAGCTTCAGACGGCGCGCCGCGTTCTCGATCAGCCCCTGCCGGTCCTTGCGCACCCGCATGTCGCGCAAGGCGTTGCCGAGGCTGCCACCGCATTGTGCCGCTTGCAGCACCTTGCCCAGTGTGCGGATATCTTCGCTGACTGCCCACAGCACCAGCACGGTGGCGATGCCTTCGGCGCGCAATCCGTCGAGGATGCGCGCGAAACGCGCCGCGTTACCACTCAGCATGGCTTCGGAAAGCTTGAAAATATCATAGCGCGCCACATCCATCACCGCATCCTTGACCTGTTCGAACGATAACTCACCCGCCGGGAATAGCAGCGCAAACTTCTGAATTTCCTGAAACGCCGCGAGCAGGTTGCCTTCGCAACGGTCGGCGAGAAATTCCAGCGTAGCCTTGCCGGTTGTCTGTTCCTGTCGCTCCAGGCGTGCAGCGATCCAGCGCGGTAGCATATTGCGCGGAATATCGTCGGCGGAAACCATCACCCCGTGTTGCTGCAATGCTGTAAACCACTGGCTTTTCTGTGCGCTCCAGTCCATTTTTGGCAGGGAAATCAGCGTCAGCACGTCCGGACTCAGGTTGGCGACGTAGTCCTGCAACGCCTGCCCGCCTTCCGTGCCGGGCTTGCCGGACGGGATGCGCAGGTCGATGACCTTGCGCGAGGCAAACAGCGACAGACTTTGCGCGCTGTTGCACAACTCGCCCCATTTGAAATACTGCTCGGCGATAAAGGTCTCGCGCTCACTGTATCCCGCCGCGCGCGCCGCCGCACGGATGCTGTCCGCCGCCTCAATCGCCAGCAGTAACGCATCGCCATACACCACATACAGTGGCTTGAGGCCGGAAGCAAGGTGACGCGACAGGTCTTCGCTGGCGATTTGCATGGTTTATTGCGGCTGAGGTTTGGCGCGGCTCAAGCGGCGCACGATCTGCTGCACCATATCCGAACGCATGCTCTGGTAGAGTAGCGCTTCCTCGGCTTCCTTGGCGAGAATCTTGGTGTCATCATATAGGTAATCCCGGCGCAGCACGATTTCCTCGGCGGGTATCCAGTCTTGCTGCTTGAGGTCATGGGCGCGCAGCGAAACGCGGTAGAGCAACTGGAACTCGTTCACGCGCCCGCTGCCGCCCAGTGCGAGAATCTGCTTTTCCGGAACCTCGCTGACGATGTCAAGCACCACATCTGCCTGCTCGGCGCTGCTCACCAGCTTTACGTTGTTGGCTTCCAGATTGCGGCGCAGATCGGCAATAAAAGCGGTTTTGGGATTGGCCGCGTCCAGATATAACGTATCGAATGGCATTCCCGCCTGGCCGCGCAGGTGGAAGCCGCAGGCGGTCAGCAATAAAACGGTCAACAGCAATAAGGTACGCATAACCATATTCCCAAACCGGGTAAACCCTGAAAATTTTAATAAGCGTAGGGCGGATGAGCCGAAGGCGTTATCCGCCGAATAAATCGACACATGGCGGATAACGCTGCGCTCATCCGCCCTACATAACAATGTTGATCAAGCGGCCCGGCACAACCACGATCTTCTTCGGCGCCGCGCCCGCCAACTGTTTTTCGACAGCCGGGTGAGCAAGCGCTAACTGTTCCAGCATCGCTTTATCGATGGCCTTGGCAACGGTAAGGTTGCCGCGCAGCTTGCCATTCACCTGAATCACGATTTCGATTTCATCCTGCACCAATGCGCCCGGGTCGGGCTTGGGGAAAGTCTGATCCAGCATATCGCTACCAGGGCGCAACTCAGCCCATAGCGCCTGACATATATGCGGCACGATTGGGTTGAGCATCAGCGCAATGGCTTCCAGCACCTCCTGTGCCACGCTGCACGCGACGCGCGTCTGCGCGTCGAATTTGACCAGCGCATTGAGCAGCTCCATATTCGCCGCAATAGCGGTGTTGAAGGTTTTGCGCCGCCCCATGTCGTCGTCCACTTTGGCGATGGTCTGGTGCAATTGCAGGCGCAGCGCTTTCGCCGCCACGCTCAGCTCGCCGCTCCGGTAGGCCGTTGCGACGCCCTGTTCAACATGGTCGTGGGCGGCCTTCCACACCCGCTTGAGGAAGCGGAACGCCCCATCCACCCCGGCATCCGACCATTCCAGTGACTGCTCCGGCGGCGCGGCGAACATCATGAACAGGCGCGCGGTGTCCGCGCCGTAAGCATCGATGATGGCCTGCGGGTCGACGCCGTTATTCTTGGACTTGGCCATCTTCTCAGTGCCGCCGATGGCAACAGACTGTCCATCTGTTTTCAGTTTTGCGCCGGTTGGCCGCCCCTTCTCATCGGTTTTTACCTCAACATCGGCAGGGTTGATCCACTGCTTCCTGCCGGCGGGATCCTCGCGATAAAACGTCGGCGCGACCACCATGCCTTGGGTGAGCAGATTTTTAAACGGTTCGTCGCCTTGCACCAGCCCTTCGTCGCGCATCAGCTTGTGGAAGAAACGCGCATATAAAAGGTGCAGGATGGCGTGTTCGATGCCGCCGATGTATTGATCGACCGGCAGCCAGTGCTGAGCCGCATTCTTGTCCACCATGCCGGTGGCGCAATCGGGGCTGGTGTAACGCGCGTAATACCAGGACGACTCCACAAAAGTATCCATCGTGTCGGTTTCGCGGCGTGCCTTGCCGCCGCATTGCGGACAAGTGCATTCGTAGAATTCCGGCATTTTTGCCAGCGGCGAACCCGCGCCGTCCGGCACCACGTTCTCCGGCAGTATCACCGGCAACTGATCGTCCGGCACCGGCACATCGCCGCAGCCCGAACAATGAATGATCGGGATCGGGCAGCCCCAGTAGCGCTGGCGCGAGATGCCCCAGTCGCGCAGGCGGAATTGCACCTTCTTTTCGCCCAATCCTTTTGCGGCGAGGTCGGCAGAAATTGCATCGAAGGCTTGTTGAAAATCTTTGCCGTCGTAATCGCCAGAGTTTATGCAGATGCCGTCTTTAGCGGCGTACCAATCTTTCCACACAGATTGATCGAATTTCAAGTTATCAAGTTCTGATTCAAGTTTCCAGCGATCTGGTCCATGATCCATAGGTGATTTTTTGAGTTCCCGCTTGATTGCGAGAGCCATGCCCGCATCTTTGATTACTTGTTTAATCGGCAAGCCATAGTTTCGTGCAAATTCAAAGTCCCGCTCATCATGAGCGGGTACAGCCATCACCGCACCTTCGCCATAGCCCATCAACACGTAATTGGCGACCCACACGGGCAACTTATTACCGTTGAGTGGGTGCGTCACGAATAGGCCTGTGTCCATGCCTTTCTTTTCCATCATTGCTATATCGGCTTCAGCCGTGCCACCACGCTTACAGTCGGCTATGAAGACTTTTAGTGCAAAATTATTTGCTGCTGCTTGTGTCGCCAGCGGATGTTCCGCAGCGACGGCAACGTAAGTCGCGCCCATCAATGTGTCGGGGCGTGTGGTGTAAACCTTGAGCACTCCGTCCGTGCCGATGCTCGTTTGGTCATAAGGAAAATGTACATCGCATCCGTAGCTTTTGCCGATCCAGTTGGCCTGCATGGTCTTGACCTGTTCCGGCCAGCCGTCGAGCGTATCGAGGCCGGCAAGCAATTCTTCGGCATATTGGGTGATGCGGAAAAAGTACATCGGGATCTCGCGCTTCTCCACCGGCGCACCGGAACGCCAGCCGCGCCCGTCGATAACCTGCTCGTTCGCCAGCACGGTGTGATCCACCGGATCCCAGTTCACCGTGGCCAGCTTCTTGTAAATGACATCCTTCTTGAACAGCCGGGTGAACAGCCACTGCTCCCAGCGGTAATAGTCCGGCTTGCAGGTTGCGATCTCGCGCGACCAGTCGATTCCCAGCCCGAGCGACTTGAGCTGCTGCTTCATGTATTCGATGTTGGAATAGGTCCATGCGGCAGGCGGCACATTGTTGGCCAGTGCGGCATTCTCGGCGGGCAGGCCAAACGCGTCCCAACCCATGGGCTGCATTACGTTAAAACCTTTCATGCGATGGTAGCGGCTCAACACATCGCCGATGGTGTAGTTGCGCACATGCCCCATGTGCAGTTTGCCGGAAGGGTAGGGAAACATCGACAAACAGTAATACTTGGGTTTGTCGCCGCCCCCGGTGGCGCGGAATGCCTGGCGGTCTGCCCAGTATTGTTGCGCGGTGGCCTCGATATTTTTAGGCTGGTAATCCTGCTGCATTTGCTTTCTGCGTTAATTTAATAAGGCCGCCATTATAGCGGCATCGCTCATGCCGCACATCGCGTTAGTCCACAGGAATGCATTCTGCTAAAATTGCCGTTCGAAATTTCTATTGAATCCTTCCAGGAGAGCCAACTTATGTCCCTCAAACACCCCGTGATTGCCGTCACCGGATCTTCCGGCGCGGGCACCACCACCGTCAAACAAGCCTTTGAAAATATCTTCCGCCGTGAAGAAATCAAGGCTGCGGTCGTCGAAGGCGACAGCCTGCACAGCCTGGATCGCATGGCATTCCGCGCCGCCGCCGCCGAAGCGGCCAAGCTCGGCAATAACTCCTTCAGCCACTTCGGCCCGGGATCCAACCACTTCGACAAGATCGAGGAAATGTTCAAGACCTATGGCGAAACCGGCACGTGCAAGCGCCGCTATTACGTGCACAGTGAGGAAGAAGCCACGCTTCACAACAAACACTTTGGCTTGGCGGATCTGAAGCCCGGCATATTCACCCCGTGGGAAGACATCGAAGCCCATACTGACCTGCTGTTCTACGAGGGACTGCATGGCTTGGTAAATGATGGCGGCATCGATGTGGCCAAATATGTGGATTTGGGGATTGGCGTCGTGCCGGTGGTCAATCTGGAATGGATCCAGAAAATACACCGCGACAAGGCCGAGCGCGGTTACTCGGCTGAAGCGACGGTGGATACCATCCTGCGCCGCATGCCGGACTACGTCAAGTTCATCACTCCGCAGTTTTCGCGCACCCACATCAACTTTCAGCGCGTGGCGACAGTGGACACCTCCAATCCGTTCATCGCGCGCGACATTCCCACGCTGGACGAAAGCTTTGTGGTGATTCGTTTCAGCAAGCCCAAGGGGGTAAATTTCCCTTATTTTCTCAATATGATTCACGACTCCTTCATGTCGCGTAGCAATACCCTGGTGGTGCCGGGTGGCAAGATGAGCTATGCGATGGAAGTCATCCTGACGCCGATCTTGCGTGAGATGATCGAAAACAAAAAGAGATAAAAGGAACTGCCATGCCGGACTTGATTCGGCATCCGGTAGGGGCGGTGTATTTTTCCCGGCTTTGCCAGAGCTTGATTCCATCACTCCAACCTACAGGCTATAATGCCGCGCATGAATAAACCCGTCTCTGCCGCGCCGCGCGCGCTCGACCTGGCCCGCGAAGTATTGCGCATTGAAGCCGATGCTGTTCAAACGCTCGCTGCTCGCCTCGACGAGAATTTCCTGCGCGCCCTGGATGTAATCCTGTGCTGCGGTGGCCGTGTCATCGTCAGCGGCATGGGCAAGTCCGGGCACATCGCGCGCAAAATCGCTTCAACCATGTCCAGCACCGGCACCCCTGCCTACTTCGTGCACCCTGGCGAGGCCAGCCACGGCGATCTTGGCATGATTACCAGCGAAGATGTCATTATTGCGCTGTCTTACTCCGGGGAAAGTCAGGAATTGATGACCATCGTACCGGTCATCAAACGCCAGGGCGCCAAACTTATCAGCATGACCGGCAACCCCGTTTCCAGCCTGGCCATGGCCGCTGACGTGCATCTCAATGCGGCGGTAGACAAGGAAGCCTGCCCGATGGGACTGGCCCCCACTGCCAGTACAACGGCGGCATTGGCGCTGGGCGATGCGCTGGCGGTGGCACTGCTGGATGCAAAGGGTTTCGGCGCGGAAGATTTCGCCCGCTCGCATCCGGGCGGCAGCCTGGGGCGGCGTTTATTGACCCGTGTGCACGACATCATGCGCAGCGGCGAACGTTTGCCAATGGTTCACGAAGATGCGCTGTTGAGTGACGCAATTATGGAAATCTCCAAAAAAGGCGTGGGCATGACTGCCATCGTGGATACCGGACAACACGTGCTGGGCATTTATACCGACGGCGATTTGCGCCGCACGCTGGCGAAAAAACTTGACTTCAACACCACACCAGTGCGCAGCGTCATGTCCGTCAACCCGCGCTGTATCGGCCCGGATGCACTGGCCGCCGAGGCGGTGCAAGTGATGGAGCAATACAACATCAGTCAGATGCTGGTCGTGGATGAACAGCACAAACTGGTTGGTGCGCTGAACATGCACGATCTGTTACATGCCAAAGTTATTTAGGAGCAACCCATGCTATCGAGCCGTGCCAAACTGATCCGTCTGATGGCCTTTGACGTGGACGGTGTGATGACCGACGGCGGGCTTTACCTGTCCGACTCCGGTGAGGAATTCAAACGATTCAACTCGCTGGACGGGCATGGCCTGAAAATGCTGCACGCCAGCGGAGTGGAGATCGCCATTATCACCGGACGCACCTCACGTTGTGTTGCGGCGCGCGCGCACAACCTTGGCATTGCGCATGTCTTTCAGGGTGTGGAAAACAAACTTGAAACAATGATTGATCTGCTCAACAAACTTGAATTATCGCGTGATGCCGCTGCCTATATGGGAGATGACGTGATGGATTTATCGGTGATGCGCCGCGTCGGACTGGCTATCAGCGTACCGGAATCTCCGCAACTGGTGCGCGAACATTCCAACTATGTCACCCAACGTGGCGGTGGGCATGGCGCGGTGCGCGAAGCCTGCGAACTGATCATGTCGGCGCAAGGCACGCTGGATGCGCAACTGGCTCCCTACTTGCAATGACCTTCGCTTCTCGCGCCCGTTACTGGCTGCCATTATTACCGTTGTTTGGGCTGCTGGGAATTACCTATTGGTTGAACCTGCAGGTAATGCCGGAACCCGCAAAACCGGATAATGGCAAACGCCACGATCCAGACGCCATCATGGAGAATTTTTCGGCGATCAAGCTGGATGAACAGGGGACACCGCGCTTCATCATGGCGGCAAAAAAAATGCAGCATTATCCGGATGACAACAGCACTACACTGGAACTGCCGCGCCTGACCACGCTATCTGCCGAGCGCCCGACGATACACACCATCGCCAAACGCGGTATCGTCTCCAGCAGGGGCGATGAAATTTTCCTGCACGGCGATGTCGAGGTGCTGCGCGAAGCAAGCGGACAACAAAGCGAACTTACCCTGCAAACAGAATATCTGCACATCATCCCGGATCGGGATATCGCCACCACAGACCGCGCCGTCACCATTATCGATGCGCGCAGCAC